>JAYUXG010000276.1:0-10433 GCA_043753125.1 Saprospirales bacterium
TAAAGGGTCATCGCAAACGGCAACTTTATTTTCGGTTTTTATTGAGCCAGGCTTGGAACTCCGCGATTTCCCGCTGATGGTCGTCAATCATCTGCTGCGCCATTTGCTTCATTTCGTTCAGTTCCATTTCGGATATATCAATGGCACCCTGATGATGCTCCACCATCATGTTGGCAAAGTCCACGTCGAAGTCGCCGGTCATCTTCATGGCATTGGTGCGCTGCATCATGGCATCCATGGTTTGCATCATGGCCATGCTGTGTTGGCTGTGGGCTTCGGGGTCAGTGCCGGGCACTTTGCTTGGGTTGTCGCAGCTGTTCAGAAGGCAAAGTGCTGCAAAAAGGGCAACAACTGCGGTAATTAATTGGTGTGCCATGTTGTGTTTGGTTAAAAAATTAATTTACGCCGCCATTTTCCGGCACTCTTCCGCGCAGCGGCGGCAAGCCTCGGCACATTCGCGGCAGTGGTCGTGGTGCTGCGCGTGTTTTTCGCACTCTGCCCCGCAGGCTTCGCACACCTCGACGCAGAGTCGGCACAACTGTTTCACAAACTGCGAGCCGCGCACTTGCAAGCGGGCGCACAGGGCGCAGAAATCGGCGCAGTCGCGGCAGAGTTGGGCGCAAGCGGCCATTTCTTTGCCGAGTTGAATGTCGGCTGTGGCACAATGCTCACAAGCGGTGAGGCAGGCGAGGCAAGCCTCGATACACGCTTTGTTTTGTTGATGCATGGTCAAGTTGTATTAAGTAAATCTGTTTTGAAAACAACTTAAACAACTGTGCCACCAGCCTTCAAATCATAAAAAAATCCATGTTCCAAAATTTTATTTCAAAACCACCCTTCCCGCCCCAAAAATCTTCCTTTCCAATCGTGCCGTCAGGAAATAACCCCCCGCCGTCACGCCCTCCGCTTTGAGACTAAAAACCTGACTGCCAATCGTTTTTTCGAAAAAAGAAAATGCTCGAACGGTTTTGCCCGTTGCGTCCGACAGTTCAAAACTGACCTTTATAGTTCTTTGCTTCCAATCCTGCTTCGGCCAGCAAATGCTCGACACTGCGGATGCAGCGTGGGCAGACCATATTTTTGATGTAGAGGGTCATTTTTTTGATCGTCTACATCAAAATCGCGTGGTAGTAATAGCCGGTGCCACCCATCCACCCCGGCGAAATTCCAGCCCCAGCAGGTGCGCCGCCGTCTGTGCGAACTGCTTTTGCCAGAGTTGCATGGGCGTACACACCTCACCCAACGGCGGCGTGTCGGGGCCAATGACGCCCAGCCAGATTTGCTCCGAGCCAGATAAGCGGCGATTATGCTCCATCCAGCGCCGTACCGTTCCGCTGCCACGCCCGTGGTCGGTGGTAATTAGTAAAGTGCTCTTACCGCGATACATAACGTCCTGTTGGAGATATGTCCACAGCTCGCTTAGATATTGATCAAATTGATGGGCGGCCATAAGATACGCTGGATATTGACCAGCATGGCCCAATAGGTCGGTGGCATTTAGGGCAATATAAATTACATGGGGCCGCTGTTCGTAAATATGAGCAGTGGCAGCGGACCAAGTAAAGGGATCGTCAAATTTTCCTGGCGGCAAATGCCGATTATGGAGACCAGGACGACGGTTTTCTTTGCCACTGCTGACGGGGAAGCCAGCGCGTTGGGCGTTCAAAATGTAGGGGAAAGCATCCCAACTGCTGAAAGCGGCCACTTTGCCACGCAGCTGTGGTTGTAGATGAAAAAATTCCAGGACGTTCTTATTCGGGTTATGGATTTTCCGGTTGGAGAAAATCCGCCAATTGTCTGCTCGTCCGGTAAAGAGTTCGTTATAACCCGGATAGGAGAAAGCCCACCAATTGGTCACGTCTATTTGGTTGCCATAGTGCCGATTGCCATAGAGTTGGCCCTCGCGGGCAATAGTGGACCATAGAAAAGGGAGGAGTGCGATGCGGCGAGCTTCGGGCGTAGCGGCCCAAAAACGGGCAGCAACGTTGGAGGTATCCAGTGTGCGGGACGCGGGATCGAACAACAAGCTGCTATCCGCTCCGCCGAACAATTCCTGCCAACGAAAGCCATCCGTAGTGACGATAAAAAGATAGCGCGTGGCCAGTTCTGGTGGTGCTGCCTGCCGGGATTGTGTCCAGGCAAGAATAGGAGTCAAAAAACCGGCTAGTAGCAAACCGTAAATCGTACTTTTCATTTAATTTGAACAATAAGAAAAGATGATCGAACGAACAAACTTATTGTAACGAAACACGGGCCACCCGGTATGACCCGAATGACCCGTTGATGTTGATGTTCAAAAAACGCTTATTGGTTGCACCTTATTTCTGACAGCTGGTGCTACTGCCTGCTTCGCAGCAGGTGATTGGACACTGATCGGGTACCGGGCAAGGCAGGCCGTTGCAAGTGGCCGCCTCTACGTTGCAGCATATACTGTTGTTGGATTGGGAAAAGCCGAAGGCCAGACCAGAAAAGAGCAGGACCGAGGCACCGAGTGCCAGCATTTTATTTTTCATGTTGTTGAACTTTAATTTTTAAGTAAAGAAATTTTTGTCTGAGGAAATAAAAAGATTTAAAATTATTGATGCGGGCGGCCGCCACACGGAGCGATGAAATGACTGTGCGTGAGTCACCTGCTGGAGAAAGAACAACAGGACACTCGTCTTTCGCAGCGCATTCGAGACGCGATCCACTTTCGCACCCTTGCCCGACGCACGGTACAATCTGCCATGAGGCAAGGCCGTAAGTCAGGAGTGAGAGCGCAATGAAGATGGAAAAAACGGGTCGCATTATGCTATAATCTGGACCTTAGAAGTAAAAATAATTCTCTCCGCCTCTGTTCTGAAGCAAGCAAATGTCCTCTATGGCTATTTATTTTGCCAGCCGCAACGCCACCGCGTAAGCATCTGGCAGCAAACTTTCCTCTACCGCCTGCACCGATTTTTCCACATCATACCCAAAGCGCACGAACTCCACCCGAATGCTTGCTGCCCGTCGTCGGCTGCTGGAGGCATCCAAATGCAGCAATACGTAGCCTCCTCGCGGGTCGCCGTCCTTGGGCTTGCCCACCGAACCAATATTAATGGCGTGTCGATACTGCAATGTATCTGCGTCACCGGACTGCAATAGGCGATGATAAGGTTTGTGCGTATGGCCAAAGCACAAAATATCGGCATTGGCTCCTTCCAATATACGCAACAGGCTTTTTTCGTCCCGGTCTTCAAATAAGTATTCGTTGATCTTGCGCGGGCTGCCGTGTACCAGCAGCAGTTGCAGCGGATCGCCATCACTTAGTTCAAATTCCAGGCGAATATGCTTGGGCAGTTCGCGAAGGTACTGACGTTCTGCTGGTGTTACAATTTGGTTGGTAAATGCAATGCTTACCGCGCCGTTGGCCTTTTCATCGTCCGTCTTGTAGGCACAGCCGCAATCGTCGCTGCTTCTGCCAATGCCATAGTCGTAGTTGCCAGCAATGGTTGGGATACCGCGCTGCCGAATGGCTAAAATGACCTCATTGGGCCAGATGTTGTAACCCACCAGATCACCCAGGCAAAATATCTGGTCGGGCTGACGTTTTTCCACATCAGCAAAAAAGGCCTCAAGCGCGGGCAAATTGGCGTGAATGTCAGAGAAAAGAGCGATCGTCATTCTTGACACAAAGGATTTTTTATTGAAAATCAGTAACTGTTTACCACATAGTACACATAGACAACATAGCACTTTACGATCTTTTCAATCTGGGTGACCTAAGGTGGCAGAATCATTGCAATAGGATTGTCTTGAAAAATAGCGGTCCGCTATTGTGTTCTAGGTGACCTATGTGGTAAATAATTACAAAAATCAACTGGTTGCTTTCAGAGGTTTTTGCAAAATGCGGCTGCACGGTACGGCCAGTAAAGCACCCAATAGTGGAGCAAATAGATAAAGCCAAATATTTTCCAAATGCCCGGACATCACGGCTGGGGACAGCGAACGCACCGGATTCATGCTTGCCCCGGAAATCGGCCCGGCAAACATTGCTTCCAACAACACGGTACCACCAATAGCCAGGCCTGCGAACCAGCCCGTCTCTTTACTGCCCTGCGACACTTGCAGAATGACCAGCATCAGCAAAAATGTCAACACGATTTCCAGTACGAACGACTGTATCGCACTGCCTCCCGGAAGTGTAGTGCCGAGCAACTCGTTGGTGGGAAACAACATCCGCAACATCCCGCTGGCCAATAATGCCCCAACCATTTGGCTGGCCAAAAAAGGAAGTATGCGCCACGCCGGAAAACGTCCGGCTGCCCAAAACGCCAGCGTCACCGCCGGATTCAAGTGCGCTCCCGATACTTCTCCCAACGAGTAGATCATGGCCATGACGATCAAGCCAAACGTGATCGCCACCCCAACGTGCGTCACTACCCCACCGCTTTCCTGGTTAATGATGATCGCGCCCGTACCGCAAAAAACCAAGGCGAAAGTGCCGAGCATTTCAGCGAAATACTGTCGTTTCATGCCTTGCCGGAAACAACGCCGACTGCCAGACTTCGTCTTTCTAGCAACACCGTGTCCCGCCAGGCACCGTGCAACTGCCCAATGCGCTCCCGGTGACCAACCAGCCGGAAACCGGCCTTCTCGTGCAGACGTACGCTGCCGACGTTTTCCGGGAAAATACCGGCTTGTAAAGTCCACAGTCCCACTTGTTCGCTGGCCTCCACTAGTTGTTCAAGCAATTGATTGCCAATGCCTTGGCCCCGGCACGATTCGGACACATACACGCTCACTTCGGCCACCCCGGCATATACACAACGCCCCGACACAGGCGTGAGGGCTGCCCATCCGCAGACTATGCCGTCATCTTCGGCCACGAAACGGCAGTCGGGCCGGTGGGCAGCATCCCAAGTCGGCCAATCGGGAGGCGTACTCTCGAAAGTGGTATGACCAGTGGCAATGCCTTCCGCGTAGATAGTGCGCACGGCGGACCAATCAGCAGGTATTAATGCTCTGATTATCAACATAATGAAAAATATTTTTTAGAATCAACAACAGCCGCTGCCCGGTGCGCAACACGCCTTGCCTACTTCGGCAGCCAGATCGCGCATTTGAAATTTTCGTTTTTCGGCCACCTGCCCCTTTTGCACAGGATCGCCGCCCGGCACTTCAGCATAGACGGTGATGCTAAAAATACTTGTCCCGGAGGCTAAAAAGTCTTGCAGCTGGCTGGCAGTCAAGTGTTCCAGCAGAATATGATCGGGCAACAAAATGGGCTTTTGCTTTTGCACCGTCACGTTTTGAAAACCTGCCCCATGGATAAGGCTAAGGTAGTCGTCCATTTGGATAGCCCCGGACACGCAACCAGCGTAGAGTTCGGCACTTTCGATCAGTGCGTCGGGTAGTTGCCCCATCAGTACCACATCGGAGATGCTGAAATGACCACCGGGACGCAACACCCGCCCGATCTCAGCAAACACGCGCGCTTTGTCCGGCACGAGGTTGAGTACACAATTGCTCACGACCACATCCACCGAAGCCGTATTCACGGGCAGGTCTTCGATGTCGCCCTGGCGAAATTCGACATTGTGGTAGCCCAATTTTTCGGCATTCTGTCGGGCGCGCTGGAGCATGGTGGGCGTAAAGTCCACGCCAATTACCTTTCCAGTGGGGCCGGTCTCGGCACGGGCCACAAAGCAATCGTTGCCCGCCCCGGAGCCAAGGTCCAGCACCACGTCGCCCGCTTCGATGCGGGCAAACTCAGTGGGCAGACCGCAGCCAAGGCCCAAGTCCGCCTCCGGATTGTAGCCATTCAGGTGGGTGTAAGAATCAGCCATGATGTCACAGGTGCCAGGTGCCCCAACCCCGCAGCAGGAAGCGGCGTTGGTGGCTTTGTCTTGCAGCGCAATCTTTGAATATTGCGACCGGACGCTTGATTTGATGCTTTCAGCAGTATCCATATTGTTGATTTTTTATTGATTAGCAACAAGTTACTAGGTTTCTTTGGGTCTGCCACCACTGACGGCCAGCTGGTACAATGACCCAAATATGTAGAGCTGCCATGACGATTGCACCGGGCAGAATATTGATCGCCAACCAATGCACCAGTTGACCGGCGGGGGTACCAAACTGGATGTCACGGACTACAAGTCCATGCGGTTCGATATTGAACTTGAGACCCAGAAAAAGCAGGATAGCCCCAAAATGGAATGCATTGACAAACAAATGCAAGATATATTCCCAGCGCGGCAAGCCGCCCATGAAGGCCCGACTGTCCTTTTCCAAGTAAGCATCCGCCACAAGCACGGCTATATCGACAACCACCAGGAGCAAACCGAATTGGTACAGGCCCGGCATATTGGGAAATAGAAAAAGGCAGCAAACAATACCGGGAAATAAAAGCGTCCTGATGGTATGCGTCAAATGTTCAAAGCGACTTTCGGCGTGTTCGTAAAGGCGAAATCGCCATATGTGCAGGTAAAAACCGTCGATAATGCCCAACACAGCGAACAGGGTAAGACATATTGCCAGTAAGTAGAGTAAAATTTCCATATATTAGAAATGGGTTGTATGAAACTTAGCAGCAAGACGTCTTAGTCTCCCTGCTTCGCAGGAGCAAACCAATCAACTCATGTAAATGTCCCACTACTTTCCAATCGATGCAGTAGCAGGATTTGGCACCTTCCACGGTGCCCTGGATTAATCCCGCCTCTTTCAATTCCTTCAAATGTTGAGAAACGGTGCTTTGGGCCAAGGGCAACACTTCGACGATCTCGCCGCAAACGCAGGATTGCCGACAAGCCAATTCTTTCAAAATGGCGATGCGGGCGGGATGGCCCAAGGCTTTGGCGAGTTCCGCCAGCTTGTTTTCTTCGAGACTGAAGGCAGTGAGTTTGGGAGAGGCCATTATACTCTGTTTGAATTCATCGCAAATATACGATGAGACACTTGACACTTGCAAGAGGGAGGGTAAAATTTATCGTAAAAAAACGATGGACGGTGTTAAGCCCAGCCGGAGTAGTGCTGCTACCCTACTCCACCGTCACAGCGATAGCCAGCAGAAAACCAAAATTTCACTGCGTTCGTAAGTTGGGCGACATTTGGTTGCTTGGCTGTTTACATTTGGCCCTTCAACCGAGGAATCCGAAACAACTTGCACTCGACCCGTTCCAACACCGCTATCCTCTTGTTCAGCCGTTCGGCTGTAGGAGAAGCTATGGCCAAACCGTTGGTTTTCAACGCCGCGCGCAAGCAGCAGCGGGTTGTCGCAGCCCAATTTATCCGCCACACGCATCGGGTGGCGGTGACTTCCGGGCTGCCCATTTTGGTCATTTCGGAATGCCACCAGCACGGTTCTACCTTCGGCGAACGCCTTGCCGATGCTTTCCAGCAAATTTTTGACCGGGGTTTTGAACGTGTTATTGCTATCGGCAACGACTGTCCTACCCTCACTGCTGCCGATCTGCGGGTCGCCGCCCAAAAGCTGGACACGGCCAACGCGGTCTTCGGTCCGGCTGCCGACGGGGGTGCCTATCTGGTCGGTTTACGGCGCGATGCCTTCGAGCCAGAGGCTTTTGCCGCACTCGACTGGCAAACTGACCGCACCCTGGCCGATCTGGAAGCATACGTGGCCGGTGGTTTTTCCTGCCTCTCCGAAAAATCGGATGTCGATTCCGCCACTGGCCTACAGCGGCAGTTGCGCAGCCACTTGTTTCCTATCTTTTTGAAAACCAGGCTCTTGCACCTGTTGAATCTAAGCTCGCCGCGTTGGGTTGACCATCCGGTTTTTGCGCCGAAAGCAGCCTTGCTCTCCGCTGTGGGCCTCCGTGGGCCGCCACTGTAACTGCCCCTGTTACTCCGGGGTACTCTCCATCTTTCTCCCGAAACACCGGGAAGATAAACCTTCACACCTTGCATCTTCTGCGAAACAAATGTTTTCGCCGTAGTACTATGCTGCGCTTGCGCCTCCGCGCAAACGCGGTTTTTCCATTCATTTCTCAACCAATCTCTATTTTACATGAAGCAATTACTTACCCTCTTTTTCGTATTGTTCGCGGCCAGCCTGTTCGCGCAGGTGGACCTCGAAGTAGCACTTACCAAATACCAGTCCAGCACTGGCCTGGAAGGCTTGACCGTCCAGCTCACTAACCCCGCCATCGGCTTTTCCGCCGAAAAAACCACCAACAGCCAAGGCAAGGCTATCTTCCCTGGCCTGTCGCTTTCCGGCGAATATCTTGTGACCATCCCGGAAAATGGGGAGTTTCAAGCCAATACCAAGGAAGGCATCGTATTGCGCTCCAACACCGATGCCAGCGTATCAGTGGTCATGTTCCCCAAGGGCGGGGTCTCGTTGGACGAAGTGACCATCCTCGGCTCCACCAAGATCAACACCCGGAATGCCGAGGTGTCGTCCGAACTGCGGCAGAAAGAAATCGAGAGCCTGCCGCTCGAGGGTCGCGACATCACGCGTATTTTGTACCGGTTGCCCAACGTGGTGCAAGCCACCGGTTTCTACCCGGAGGCTCCAAACGTGAGTATCAATGGCTCCAACGCGCTATTTACCAACTATATGATCGATGGCATGGACAACAACGAGCGTTTTTTGGGTGGCCAGAAGTTCAATATCCCGGTCGGCTTTGCGAAGAACATCAATGTGCTGACCAACAACTTCTCGACCGAATACGGCCTGACTGGCAACGGTGTTATCAACATCACTTCGCGCTCCGGCTCTAACGGATTTGGCGGCGAGGCATTCGTGGTCGTCCGGCCCGGTTCGGCACTGGATGCCGAGTCACCCTACGCCCAGCGTGATTTGTCGGGCAACCAAGTGAAGGATGGGTTCCAGCGTTATCAGGGCGGAGTTGGCTTTGGTGGGGCCATCCGGCAGGACAAAACCTTTTATTACGTCAATGCTGAATACACCCGCGACATCAAGGACAATTTGCTCAATTCTGCCCCGCTCGGCGTGAACGAAACGGTGCGTGGCGAGAACAACTTTAGTTACCTGAGCGCGAAAATTGACCAGCATTGGACGAGCCGTTTTCGCTCTTCGCTCCGCGCCAACGTGGGCATTGTCAACATCGGGCGACAAGCGGGCGGCCTGACCGGTGGCGTGGCCTTCCCGTCGGCGGCCAATTTCCAGGATCGTAACTCGCTATTGCTGGCTTCGCAAAACACCTATTTGGGCAGCAGTTTCAAGTCGGAGACCAACGTACAGTTCAGCCGTTTCCGCTGGAACTACGGCCGTGCAGTGGACAAGGATTCGCCCCAAGTGGTAGTGCTGGACCCAAAGGGCGTAACGGCAGCGGTACTGGGCCATCCCGGCTATTTTTTCGACGCGACGGAAAAGACGGTACAAGCGCAGGAAAAACTGACTTTCTACCTAAACCGCCACACTTTCAAGGCGGGGGCGGAGATTATTTCCGCTGGTCACCTGCTCTTTGGCGGCGGCAATCCGAACGGCAGCTACACCGTGCAACTCTCTCAAAGTCAGTTAGATGCAGTGCGCAACCTGCGCAAGGGGGCCGATCTGGCATTGACCGATATTCCCGCCGACGTGCAGGTGCTGAACTACGGTGTGGAATTGCGTCCAGCGCAGTTCGGGACCCGGCAAAACGTGTTTTCCGCCTATGTGGAAGATGCCTTTGACGCGACCCAAAAGCTGAACCTGACCCTTGGCCTGCGCTACGACGTAGATAATTTGAGTAAAGGCGGTTCGGACCAAGCTGACCTGAACAACATCGCACCACGTTTCAGTTTTAATTACAAACTAAACAGTACCAGCAGTTTGCGCGGTGGTTATGGTATTTTTTACGATAAAATCCTTTATGCCATCTATTCTGATGCTTTGCAGCAAAATACCACGTCGGCGGACTACAAGCGGCAACTGCAAGCCTTAAAGGACAAGGGCATCCTGCCCGCTGACACGGACATTGATAAAATCACTTTTGACGGCAACGCCGGTGCCTCGGCGGCCAACGTGACCTACCTGAACGGTCCGCGCTACACTGAGTTGCAAGATCAGCGTGAGGCGGCATTCAGCGGTGAGCGACGCATCTTGAACCCCAACGGCTACCAAAATCCGTACACCCATCAGATGTCTTTGGGCTATCAGAAACAGTTGAACGACAGGCAATTATTTTATGTTGATGTGGTCTATAATAAGTCCAAAAACCTGGCCCGTCTGCGCGACCTGAACGCGCCCACAGCGTACACCCCCGACCCGAACAACGTGGTGGTACGCACCACCGCCGAGGCCGATCTGACCCGCCCAATCCCGATTGCCAATGGCGCGGGTACCATCGGTGGCCAACAGGTGACGGGCGTGGCCCGCAACGTGGTGGTCTCGGAAAACGAAGGCGAAGCGGAATACTATGGCGCGTCGTTCAACCTGCAAAAAGACCGGGGTGCCGACAAGTACTCTTATCGCTTGATCTACACACTGTCGCGTCTGCGCAACG
>JAYUXG010000277.1:0-4320 GCA_043753125.1 Saprospirales bacterium
CTTGCTGCGCCACCTACCTGGCCTTTTCTGAGGACGGCAGTGCGGCAAATCCCGTTCTTCTTTAAGAGAACATAATTGGACAGTTCACGTGACACAGACTATTTTCCCCTCTTCTCTCCGCGTCGGCATCACCGGCGGCATCGGCAGTGGCAAAAGCACCGTGTGCCAAATATTTCAAACACTGGATGTGCCGGTGTACTATGCTGACATCCGCGCCAAATGGCTGATGCAGTACAATGACGACTTGAAAAAAGGCATCATCGGGATATTTGGCCCATCCGCCTACGCGCAAGACGGCAAATACGACCGCCCCTGGGTGGCGCAGATCGCTTTCAGTCATCCGGAGAAATTGGCCGCTCTGAATGCCTTGGTCCATCCGGCGGTGGAGTGGGACAGCCGCGCTTGGCATGAAGAACAGGCGATGCGTGGCGTGGCGTACACCCTCAAAGAAGCGGCCCTGATGATCGAAAGCGGAAGTCAGCGGGCGTTGGACGTATTGATTGTGGTGACGGCTCCCGAGGAGTTGCGTATGGAAAGAGTCATGGAGCGCGATAGCCTTTCTGCCGAGCAGGTGCAGGCGCGAATGGCCAACCAGCTGCCCGAAGCAGAGAAAGTACGCTTGGCCGACCACGTAATCGTTAATGACGGACAGCATTTACTGCTGCCCCAGGTATTGGCAATCCATCGCCAATTGCAGGCTATGGCGGCGACAAAGAGGATTATTTCTTGATTATTCCCGGAAAATATTTTGCGAAGCCGGACAATATTCCTACATTTGCGGCTCGAATTTCGAGATTCAGATTTTACAACAAATTTTTAGGACAATAGTCATGAAAAAAGACATTCATCCGGCCTCCTATCGCATCGTGGTTTTCAAAGATATCTCCACGGACGAAGCATTCCTCGGTAAATCCTGCACCGCCTCCAAAGAGAAGGTCGCTTGGGAAGACGGCAACGAATACCCTTTGGTGAAGATGGACATTTCGGCGTACAGCCACCCATTTTTTACCGGCAAAATGAAATTTGTGGATACGGCTGGCCGTATTGACAAGTTCAACAAGAAATTTGCCAATTCCAAGTTCGCTAAGTCCGAGATCGAACCTGCGGCTGCAGAATAATGCCAATCTTTATTTGGCGGCTGCGTTGGCTACTATTTGACGTTGTCATTTTCTTGAAAAGTCCCGATAGGCTATGCGCACATTGGGACTTTTTTTATTGTTTAGATTCCTGTAGAGGCGGGTTTAGCCACCTCTCGCGGTCTCTGAACCCGCCTCTACACCATGTTGAATATCATCCTTTTTGACACCGTTGCGCGTGGACACCTGTTGCCTCTTACGGCGACGCGGCCCATTGGCGAACTTCGGTTGGGCATCCTGACGTTGCGCGAAAAATGGGAACGTCAACTGCATGGCTCGGTATCGTACCTTACCCAAGGGTATTTGCGGCAAAAATATCCCGTTCAGTTAGAAGAAGAGAACTTAGTCATTGGCGGCAACATCGTGCCGAACGCAGCACTTTGCCGTCGGTTGGAGCAGATCAAATTGGGAGAGGCCCTGTTGAGCAATGGCGAACTGGTGGCCGCTCGGCTAGACGAAGGCCAGGTTAAAATCCTGTTCGAGGACCAGAAAGGGGCCAAATCACACGGCGCGGAATTGGAAGCGGATTTCCCATTGGTACGGATCAATCATCTTTGGGATTTTGTCCAACTGAACGGTGCCGCCCTGCTGGACGATTTCCAATTGCTCACCACTACCCGTAAGTCGCAGGGTATTTCTTCTTCCAACCAGGTGATTGGCCCCATCCAAAATCTGTTTGTTGAAACGGGGGTAAAAATGGAGTGCTGTATTCTCAATCTCCACAACGGTCCCCTCTATATTGGTGCCAATGTCGAGGTGATGGAAGGTTGTATGCTGCGTGGCCCGCTGTCTATTGGGGAAAATTCGATCATTAAAATGGGGACGAAAATATATGGCCCTACCACTATTGGTCCCGGCTGCCGGGTGGGCGGCGAAGTGACCCGTTCGATTATGCTGGCCAATTCCAATAAGGGTCACGACGGCTTTTTGGGCGATGCCGTACTCGGTGAATGGTGCAACCTCGGTGCTGATACCAATAATTCCAACCTGAAAAACAATTACTCGGAAGTAAAACTCTGGGACTACGCGACCGAACGATTTGAGAAGACGGGCCAGCAATTCGTCGGCCTTATCATGGGCGACCACGCCAAATGCGGCATCAACACCATGTTCAATACCGGCACCGTGGTGGGCGCGTTCGCCAACGTGTTCGGGGCGGGCTACCCGCGCAACTTCATCCCCGACTTCGCCTGGGGTGGTGCCGACACCGGCTACCGCACCTACAAGTTGCAGGAAGCCTATACTACTGCTGCGGTGGTGGTAGCGCGTCGCCAAGCGGTGTTCTCCGAATTGGACAAAGCGATTTTGCGGGAAGTGTATGACCGCACCGCGAAGTACCGCCCTTGGGAAAAAGAGGAGGGAGTTAATTCATAATTCATAATTTATAATTCTTTTGAAGTACGCATTACGCGGCGTCTCCGCTTCCAAAGACGAAGTACACGCGGCCATTCAACACTTGGATAAAGGCTTGTATCCCAACGCTTTCTGCAAAATACTGCCCGACCTGGCGGCGGGCAGTGCCAAACATTGCAACTTGCTGCATGCCGACACTGCTGGCACCAAAACCAGTTTGGCCTATTTGTACTGGCGCGAAACGGGCGACCTGTCGGTTTGGGCGGGCGTAGCCCAGGATGCCATCGTGATGAACCTCGACGATATGGCTTGCGTGGGCTGCACCGACAATATTCTACTGAGCAGCACCATCGGGCGTAACAAAACGCGCATCCCGGCGGAGGTGATCGCGGCGGTGATTCGTGGCACGTCCGATTTCGTGGAAGCCATGCAGGCGCAGGGAGTGGAGTTGCATCTGGCAGGCGGCGAGACCGCTGATGTAGGCGACATCGTGCGTACCATTGATGTGGGCGTGACGGCCTTTGCCCGCATGAAACGCAGCGACGTGCTGGTCAATCAAATCCGTCCCGGCGACGTCGTGGTGGGGCTGGCTTCGTTTGGGAAGGCGACTTACGAGGCCAGTTACAATGGTGGCATGGGCAGCAACGGCCTCACCGCTGCCCGGCACGATGTGCTGACCCACGAGTATGCCGAGCACTATCCAGAGAGTTTTGAGCCTGATCTGCCCGCCGAAGTGGTTTATACCGGCCAACATCGGCTGACGGAAATGGTACCAGTAGATGGTCAGGAAATAAGCGTTGGGAAACTGATATTGTCGCCGACCCGCACCTATTTGCCGATTTTGAAAGAAGTACTGGCGCAGTACCGCCGGAAAATCCACGGCCTGATCCACGTCACCGGCGGCGGGCAGTCCAAAGTGCTGAAGTTTGTTGAAAACGTCCATATTATCAAGGACAACCTTTTCCCCCTGCCGCCGTTGTTTCGCCTGATTCAGGAAAGCAGCGGCACTGACTGGCGCGAGATGTACCAAGTGTTCAATATGGGCCACCGGATGGAGATTTATCTGTCCGCCCGCCACGTGGACGGGGTACTGGCCATCGCCGAGAAATACGGGGTGGCGGCGCAGGTCATCGGGCGGGTAACATCAGCGCAGGGCCAGCGCGTGACGGTGAAAAGCCATTTTGGAGTGTTTGAGTATTAGTATAGCACATTAGCCATAACCCGTCCCGACATTTCATCGGGATTAATAATGGTGCAGTCTTGAGCAGTGCTATACAGAAGGTCGGCGAGGGCATTTTGGTAGCTACCTTGCGTGACCCCTTTGGCAATTTGTTGGGGGTCATTGAAAATCCGCATTTTGCGTTGCCTTCCTTGTAAATCAAATAATTTCAATCCTACTCCGTGATGCGCAATACCTTATTGTTTCCGCTGGCGATTTTTTTGCTGGGCTTAGTGTCAGCCTGTAACAACACGCCGCAACCCGACCAGACGGCGGTATTGGAACAATCGCTGTTGCAACTGGACAAAGAAATGACCGCTCCCAATGGTACGGTCGCCGACAGTATGAAAGCCGCCTTGTTCATCAAGACGGCGGAAGAATATGCTGCCTCGGTGCGGTCCACCCAGCCCGATAAGTACGCCGATCTGCTGCTAAAAGCGGCGGGCGTGGCCAAAAGTATTGGCAGTTCTGCCAAAGCACTCCAACTCTACACATCGGTCGCCGAAAATCTGCCCCAGCATCCCAAGGCACCCATGGCCCTGTTCATGGAGGGTTTCATCTTGGAGAATGATCGCGGCGATACGGCGATGGCCCGCGTGAAGTACCAGAATT
>JAYUXG010000278.1:0-10423 GCA_043753125.1 Saprospirales bacterium
CTGATCCGAACTGCACCTATGGCAGCATTTTTTCTCGAAAACCATAAAATATCCTTTTGTTCTACAAAGATAATGAATCACTCATAAAATTACACTACCCGCTTTGTTATATTACATCAGCAAAACTCCGTTCCATTTTCCGAAAATACCACACGCCGACCCACGTAAAAAGACTGCTAATAATTATTGCTGAAAAGAGGCTATCCGTGTTTAGTTGCGTTTCGCCAAGAATACACCAGCGAAACCCATCGATCACCCCGACCATAGGATTGAGATTGTACCAGAAACGATATTGTTCTGGCACCACACCGCTGCTGAAGCCCACCGGGGATATATACAATCCAAACTGCACGATGAACGGAATAATGTAACGAAAGTCGCGGTACTTGACATTGAGTGCTGTAAGGTAAAGCCCGATGCCGAAGGCCGTAAAAAAGGACAGCAGAATGAATAGCGGCAAAAACATGATTTGCCAGGAAGGCATATACTGGTAAATGACCATCAGTACCAGCATAAGCCCAAAGGAAATGGCAAAATCGACAAAGGAGGTAATGACTGAACTCGCTGGAATGATCAGACGCGGGAAATAGACTTTGGTAATCAGATTGGCATTGCCGATTAGGCTGTTACTGGCTTCGATAAGCGCGTTGGCGAAGAACTGCCAAGGCAGCATAGCGGCATACACTAAAATAGCGTAGGGAGCGGCACCTTCCGTGGGCAACTTGGCAATCCGGCTAAAGACAATGGTGAACACAATCATGGTCAGCAGCGGCCGTACGATGCTCCAAGCTGCACCCACCACGGTTTGTTTGTAGCGCACCTTGATGTCGCGCCAGCTGAGGATATAGAAGAGCTCGCGGTAGCGCCATAGGTCGGTCCAATAATTCTTTTCGGTATTCCCCGGTTCAATGATGATTTGATGTTCAGACATGGCGCAGTAGGGGTGGGCAAGGGGTGGGCACATTGATGGTAGCGGACAGTTGCAAAGCCGTCGCTAATCGCTCGCGATAAGCCGCATAACCAAATATAGATAATGTTTTTCTCTGCAATTTCTCGGCTTCGGGTGGATCGCGCAGCACTTGGGTAATAGTTTCAACAATGGCGTCCGAATCGTCCGGGTTGGTGGTATAGCCCAGTTCGCCAGGCCGCAGTGCTTCGGGGCTGCCATCCAGATTGCCACCGATGGCGGGTGTGCCGCAGGCCATCGCTTCGATGAAGACTAAGCCAAAACCTTCTTTTTTACTCGGCATTATGAAGGCATCGGCCAACCGATAGTGATCCATCACTTCCGAATCGGGCAGAAAACCCGTGAACAATACGTGGTCGCGAATCTGCAATCTATCAATGATGGTGTCCAATCGCATTTTTTCGGACGTATCGTATTTGCCGGCTAGGATATAACGGAGATTCGGAAACTCCTTGCGCAGCGTGGATAAACTGTCAAGCACGCGATCGTAGCCTTTGTAGCCTTCGTGCGCATTTAGTCGTGCTATAGTGAGCAGCACCTTTTGATCGGGCCGCACTCCGTAACGTTCCAGTAAATAAACAGGTTTACTCAATTCTTGCGGTGGTTCTAAATAAGGGTCCAAACAGTTGGGCAACACCTGAATACGTTCAGGTGACAGGCCATTTTCGATTATTCTTTGTCGCGTGTACTGGCTTACAGCTAGTATTTGATCGGCACCGCCCAACAGCCAACGTTTTAATCCTTGGAGGGGTGGCCAGACTTCAATCCCGTGGGCCATCACCACAACCTTTAACTTCGGGTAGCGCCGCTTGAGCAACCAAACGGCCGGGGCCAGATTGATGTGACCAACCAATAAAATATCCACTGGAAAAGGCCGCCACAATAGATCGAACATAAATCGCCAGCGTTGGCCCCCATAACCCCGCAATTGGTGGTTGGGGAAATATCGGGTATCTGTACCAATCGAGTAAGGGGAGAGACCTCGTGCCGTCAGCCGCCCGCTTTGCTGTAGGTCGTACAGGGCCAGCAACAAGACGCGGTTGACTTTTTCAATACCGCCAGTCAGTAAAAAAGCCTGGAGGAAAAGGAAGAGTACGCGAGGTGGTGATGGATGGGCCACGGATTAGAAAAGTAAAAAGAATTGATTAAATCGTTAGGTAGGGATTTGTATGGTAGTTTTAGAGCGGTTTATTTCCTCGATATGGAAGGCCGAACGCGGTTTTCTATTTTAGAGCGGATGGATTCTTACAGAATGACAAAAGTAGAGTAAGCCCTACTTATCCCGGCACGGTGGTGACTTTTTGCGGCTGCATAGCCAAGTAAGCAACCCACAAGCGGGCCCAACTAAGGCGGTTTTGCAGGAACTGTTCCCGGAGGAGTATAAGGTGGACAGGCGCATCGCGAAAACGCTCAGAGTGGCGAAACCATTCCGCGAAGGGAAAAGTGAAGCCTTGTTTGGGGCGGTCCCAGACGGCACGGGGCAGTTCTTGGTAAAACGCTTGGATCAGCAGTTCTTTGGGATGCTCGCCATGGAACTTCAAACTAGGAGCAATACTGCGGATACAGCGCAGAAATTCGCGGTCGAGGTAGGGGACGCGCACTTCGAGGCTATGCCACATACTCATGGTGTCGGTATCCTTGAGCAGTTGGTTGCGCATATAAAAATTCTGCTCGATCCAACTCACGCGGTTGCCACCCTGTAGGCAAAGGTCGGTGTGCGTAGCGGCAAAGCGTTCGAGGGTTTTCCAGACGGCCGCTTCGCTTTGGTCGGTGAGCCGAGCGGTGGACGCTGGCAAATGCAGACCTCGGTAGAACAGGTATTCCCCAATAGGGCCGGACAGGCTGAGAAAAGCGATCTTGCGCCAACGCTCGGATTTCATCTGTTGCATCCTGCGCAACATATAAGCAGGAATACTACGCAGGTAAGGCAAATAACGGGCATATTGAAACGATGGGTATCCTCCTAACAATTCATCGGCTCCTAAACCGGATAGAGCGACGGTGAGACCACTTTGTCGGGCGTATTTGCAAACGAAGTAAGTATTGATGCCATCATTGCTTGGCTGGTCCATAGCGGTCAGCACATCCTCAAAATCCTGATCGAATTCAGCGGCAGTCAGGGTATGGGCCTGGTGCCGGGCTCCAGAGGCTTCGATGACCATTTGTTGGTACATCTGCTCGGAATATTTTGCTTCGTCAAAGATAATGGAAGTCGTCCGCAAGCGATCCCCCAGTTCGGCTTTGGCGGCCAGCGTCAGCACGCTGGAATCCAGTCCGCCACTCAGGAATAAACCCACCGGTACATCGGCCACCAGCTGGCGTCGTACACTCTCCTGCAGCGTTCGCCTTACGGCGGCAACCGCTTCGGGCTGATGATGAATAGATATATTATAGTCGTCCTGTTCATAAGCAAATAGATGGCCATGCCGTTCGTTCAGTTCGTAGCGGTAGTAATGGCCAGCGGGCAAGGGTTGCACACCACGCAGGGTAGTGATGGGTTCCGGTAAATGCCCGAAAGTCAAAAAATAGGTGCGCCAATCGCGTTGTTCCGGCCAGCTGTAGTCATAGGCGCGAAAAGCGCGTATTTCGGACGCAAACACCAGAGTATCTGCGCTTTGGTGGTAGTAGAGCGGCTTAATACCTGCGTGATCACGTACCAGTAATAACTCGTTCTTACCTTGGTCAAACAAGGCAAAAGCAAACATACCATTGAGGCGTTGAAAGCTGCTAGTCCCCCATTGAGCATAAGCTTTCAACAGTACCTCCGTATCGGTCTGGCTGTGAAAAGTATGCCCAGCGTCCATCAGTTCTTGGCGCAGTGCTTTAAAATTATATATTTCACCATTGAAAATAATCTGTAGGGCATGTTGATTGTCCGCCATCGGTTGGTGCCCAGCAGCACTGAGGTCCACTATGGATAAGCGCCGATGACCGAGGGCGAGGGGGAAATGATCATCTAAGTAATAACCTGCGTCATCCGGTCCGCCGTGTTGCATAGCATCGCGCATCCGTAGAATGGCGGCGGTTAAATCTGGATGACGAGGGGCGAAAATGCCCGCTAGTCGGCACATGGGAAGGGTTGAGAATGTTGAGGTTGTTTAGAAATGTTGAGATGTTAAAAGGGTACTATCATTTCCGCCACCAAGGCCAACGCCAAAATTTGCTTTTTTTCTCATCGTCATAGTATCCATATCCATATCCATATCCATATCCATATCCATACTGCTGGCCGTAGCCGCCGCTGACTTTTATACCGTTGAAGACAATGGACATCCGGGGCAGCTTATCATCGTGATAGAGTTCTTCAATAAATTGCAAACTAGATTTGTGGCTATATCCATAGCGGACCACGTACAGCGAACTGTCCACCAGTTTGCCCATCAGCAGGGCATCGGCCACCATGCCTACTGGGGGGGTGTCGATCAAAATATAGTCGAACTCCTGACGTAGTTGTTCGAGCAATCGTTGCAGTGCGCCGGTCAGGAGTAGTTCCGCCGGGTTGGGGGGAATAGGTCCACTGGCAATATAATATAAATTAGGGTGTAGGACGGAGGGCTGGGCAAGCCGTTCCGGGGCCAGGTTGCCAATGAGGTAAGAGGTGACGCCATCTTCTGCCGATTCTTTGGTCAGGTATTTGATCAGTTTGGGTCGGCGCAGATCTAACTCAATGATGACGGTTTTCTTATCACCCAAGGCTAAAGTAATGCCCAAATTGAGGGTTACGAAACTTTTGCCTTCCCCACTGACACTGGAAGTAACCAGAATGACCTGATTGGTCTGTCCGGCGGCGATGAACTGGAGGTTGGTGCGCAGCAGCCGGAACATTTCGGCCATGGCCGAGCGGCTGTTTTTCTCGACGACAATTGGTTGAGTGTTCTTCTTGTACCCAATAGCACCGAGCAGTGGTACATGGGTGTTACTGGTAATATCGCTGGCCGATTGCACGGTGTTAGTCAACAAGAACCGCAGATAAACGTATAGAGAAGGCAGCAGCAGCCCAATCAGTAGGGCAGTCACATAAATCGAGCGAGCATTGGGGCTGATGGGGCCACCTTTGCTGATGGCGGGATTTACTACGCGCGAGTTGGGCGCAGCAACGGCCAAGGTGAGGGCGGTTTCCTCGCGTTTTTGCAGCAGGTAGAGAAAAAGGGTCTCTTTGATGCCCTGCTGGCGTTTGATCTCGATGAGTCCGCGTTCGCGGGTAGGGATGGTGCGGATCTTGCTTTGGAACAGGTTGTTTTTATTGCGGATCTTGCCCAAGCCCACTTCCAAGTCTTGTTGGATAGTGCGGATGGTTTCCAGAATGCTACTACGCAAAGTAGTAATCTGTACCGTCAGGTTTTGCACCACGGGATTGTCGGCGGTGGCGGAGCGCAACATTCGGCTACGTTCAAGGACCAAATCGTTGTAACGCCCCACCAAGGCGGCCACTTGGGTATTTGCTGGCAGTAGATTGATAGGAGCTGGCTCGAACTGGGTCAGCTGGCTATTGAGATAATCGGCTAGAGAACCCAGTACGCTTTTTTGTACTTCCAGTTCCGACTGTTCTTTATCGTAGTCAGATAGTTGGCTGATTAGCGTCTCCGCACTGGAAGTAATCTCCGTCGGGATATCGTTTTTTTTCTTATACTGCTCCAAGCCGCTTTCCACATCCGATAGTTCATCATTTAAAATTTTTAGCCGCTCGTCGATGAACTGGACAGTATTGCGGCCCACTTTGTTTTTATCATCTACCGCGGCCATGTTATAGACCTCCACCAACGCACTCAGAATATCAATGCCTTTGCGGGGGACCGGGGTTTTGTAACTCAGCTCCAGTACACTGGACTGGTTGCTGATGCTGTTGATGGCCAACCCGCCCACATAGCCCACGGCGGCATCGGATGGCCGCTGGAAGACTACTTTATATTCGTTGTAGACGTTGTTGGCGGGACCGTCGAGCGTGAAGGTAAAATTGCCTTCGGGCAGCTGTATGTTTTCGCCAAACTGGTGTTCGCCCACTTGGTTACGAACGCTTAAACTGAAGTGTTGATCGTCCAGTACTTTAATAAGGAAGCCGGTATTGTACCCAGCCTCTTTTACCTCATGGATCGTGGCCCGGATCGGGTAGGGGGGGTACAGTTCCGAAGTGATGAACCGTCCAACGGTATAGTATTCCACATCCAGGCCCAATTTGGTGATCACGGCTTCCATGATGGGCCGCGATTTGAGAATTTGAATCTCGTTGAGCAGTTTGGGGCCGCTTTGCATCATGCCGAGGTCTTGAAAAATGGCTTCCTGCGAAAAGCCCAAACTTTTGGCATCTTCATCCTTGATCAGCAGCGAGCTGCCCACGGAGTAGATGGGTATGGTGTAGCGGATTTTCAACCAAGCCAGGGTGAGGGCAAGTCCAATGCATAAGACATACAAGTACCAGAATCGGAGTAGGTAGCCAAAGACAAATTCCTTCAAATTGAAGCCTTCCTCCTGGGCGGTGGAAAGGATGGCTACATTATTTTGGTTATTATTCGACATACAGGCAGGTTGCCTCGATATTTAACGGCTCAGGGAGATAATAATAGAAATAATAGAGATGATTGGGGTAATCCATTGGACGTATTTAGTAGTGGCATCACTGGTCGTGCCTATTTTCGCTTTCATCGGTTCCACGTAGACCATATCGTTTTGGCTTAGATAGAAGTAAGGTGATTGGAACAGGTCGCGTTGGTGCAGGTTGAGGTAACCAAAGCTGCGCTGGCCGTCTTTTTCGCGAATGACCAGGATTTTCTCGCGGTCGCCGTAGTTGGTCAGATCGCCCGCCATGCCCAGTGCCTCCAGGATGTTGATGCGTTCGTTGGGAATGGCGTAAGAGCCAGCCCCGCCTACTTCTCCCAGTACGGTAAATTTGAAATTGATCAGCCGGACGTTCACGATCGGGTTGTTCAGATATTTATTCAGGCGTTGCGTGAGCGAATCGCGGGCCTGGAGCGTACTCCAACCAGCCACCTTGATTTTTCCCAATACTGGTAAATTGATTTCTCCATTGGCGTCCACTAAATAACTGGGGGTAGCGAGGGCGGTACTGGCGGTGCTACCATTGGCACTGCTGTTGCCAGTGAGGGGTATTCCGCCTAAATTAAAGGGTGCGCTGGCTACGGGGTCCACGGTTTGTACCGAGATGGCCAGTAGGTCTTCCGCCTGGATACGGATGGGGTTTTCGAGGGCGAGTTGCTGCGCCACGGTACTGAATTCAGGGCCTTCATTGAAGTTGACTAACTGCTGGTGTTGGATGCAGGCAGTTAGGGAGAACAAGGGCAAACAATAGATTAAATAGCGGAGTACTCGGAAAAGGTTGGGCATTGGGTACGATTGCTGTAGAGTGGGCCCCACCCCTAACCTCCCGATTTTTTCGGGACAGGCTCTCCCCGCAAGGGAGGGGGACAAGATTGTGATGTATCTTGTTGACTTGTAATTCTTGGGTGAATTACTGCTGTGTAGTATCAGCAGCTGAAACCGCCGGTACTATCCAGCTTTGGTTCTTGAAGGTATGTCCGTGGAGGATGCGATGGAGTTCGTTATGCTGTAAGTGGGCGGCGTGGCGGTCGTGGTGAAGGTCGGTGCCCAGAAAGTCTACCCAGCCTTTTTCGAGGAGCTTGATGGCTAACGATTTTACCGATTTCCCATAATAACCACTTAAAGACAATAAGTTGACTTGTAGTGCACAGCCGTAATGCTGGATTTGTTCAAACTGCAATAAATCATTAGCATAGTATAAATAACGCTCCGGATGGGCAAGGATGGGCCGGTAGCCACTGGTGCACATTTGAAACATGGTGGCGTGCAACTTAGGGTAAGGGGCCATAAACGACATTTCGACCAGTACGTGCCGGTCTGGCAAAGTCAATAAGGTATTTTCTGCTAACTGGGCGTCAAAGTGATCGTCCAAGAAGTATTCCGCTGCTGCATCCAATTGCACTGGTATACCCGCCGCTGCAATAGCTGCGCGTACCTCAGTTAGTTTATGCTTAATTATTTCGGGCGTATTGGGGTAGTAGTCCCAATAGATATGCGGTGTAGTAATCAGGTGCTGGTAGCCCATCTCGTGCAGAGCACGGATCAATTGCAGCGAGGTCGCCAAGTCCGGTGCACCGTCGTCAATACCTGGCAACAGGTGCGAGTGCATATCCACGCCCAGCAAGGCAAAGGGGGGGATGGCGGGGAATTGCTTCTTTTTTTTAAACCAATCAAACACCTCTTTAGTGCAGTGGATAGTTGCTGGTTACTGGTAGCGTCTGGTGCAATGGATAATGAGTGGACACTTTGATTGGGGAAAGGTTTTCCTTGTGTTGCGAAAAGACAATTGGTAAGGCTTCGCCTTTCATAAGTGGCGGACCCTTATGTATGGCGGTTAAAAATGGATCATTTTCGTACAGATCGCCTCGTAGGACGGCCCTGCACTAGGTAAATGACCCGTTATGAAAGTAGTGTAACGGGGGAGTAAAGACCACGCAGAGCAGCGAAGCAGTAAATGCTGCAACAATGGAAAGCAAACCAACCTGGGTTTGACCCTGCGCGGGTACCAGTGACCATTAAGGGAATACGCCATCGGGGGGGTCAGGCCCATCAATCCGGTGCCGCTACTTGCAAGCGACAGAGACCGGACCTAAATTTGGCCATTCCTGAAATTGAGCAGGTGGTAGGCCAAACTTTGACGTTCTAATTGATCAGGTGTGTGGCTGGGGCGGCAGACAGGAAGTGAGGCTCCCTGCATCGGAATCGAAATAATGTGCCGTGTAGTCTTTCATTTGATCATTTTTAGATGGTTAATAATGAATATCTGCCGAAAAATGTTAGGCTAGAAATCAATAATTTTTAGGATAACAAGCACTGCCCAGATGCACAACCTTGTCAGTGCTAATTGATGGGCAAGATAAAGCGGCTTTTTTGTTTGACCAAGGAAAATGTAAAAAAAATGACGTAGTAGGTCATATTTTTTTATACACCGTAAAGATGACTATTTTAAAGCTATTCAACCTTAAAATATTGACCGCACGTTCATATAACACACCTACGACATATGTCAAAGCATTAAAGCGCAGGTATGTTGGACGACCTTCGACCATTTGCATGAATTCTATTTGAAAACCTGCCTTTGCGGCGTAGTATCTTTGCTTTTTCTTAGTGTTAACCCTATAAAAGGTCGGAAAGGTATCATGGGAAGGCCTGCCGATGAGCCGCCCATAAAAGTCGTGGAAGGCAAAAGGGGTAATGCGGGAGATAGTCGGCATATAATGGTACAAATTAGGCGTCTTGGTAATTAAGATGCCGCCTTTTTTTAGTACCCTGGCTACTTCCTTAAAAAAATTATCTGGATCTTCTAAGTGTTCCAATACATTATTGGATACTACTACGTCAAAACGGTCATTGGTCAAAAAAGGCATTTCATGCCCAAATCCAACGTGCGTCTCGTGTAGATAAGGGTTGGTCTTCACTACTTCGTCCGGATCAACGCCGACACAATAGGTGGCCTGCTCCTTGAAGTTCATCTCCGGTAAAGCACCCCTCCCTGCACCAATGTCTAATAAAGTATCTTGCTTTTTCAGGTACTTTAACGTTAATTGTCTAAATATTTTATCATCCCAGGCATCTTTATACTCCCTGTATAAATGATCGTCGAAATAGGAGATGATGGTTTTATTAAATCCCATGTTTAATGATAATATTCCGTGCAGAGTGGTTTAAAGGCTGTTTTAAAACGCTGGTGTTTGGAGGAAACTATGTTCCGGCAGACTTTTAAAAGCTTTATAAACCAAGCGATTATGCGGAAAAAAAATGGAATATGCCGTGAGAAAGATAATCTGTATATCTACCCAGGTGGATTTGTTGGCCTGATACCATTTTTCTACCGCGCCTTTATAGGGCAGGATGAACTGCTCGTAGAAAGCACGGGGGTCCATACCCGAATTGGCGATGATATTTTCTTCATCTCTGAAAATAAGGGATCCTATCCCCGTGATTCCGGGCGGCGTAGCATAGATGACGGCTTTTACATCCTCCGCATATTGGTTAAAACTGACATCCACCAACGGCCTCGCTCCAACCAGGCTCATATCTCCGATCAGCACATTGATAATTTGTGGCAGTTCATTAATCTTTGTTTTTCTTAAGAACTTGCCAATCGGTAGCACCCGCGGATCATTTTTGATCGTAACATCGCCTGTACCCAATTTAGGGCTGTTTTTAAGCATCGTAGCAAATTTCCAAATGTTGAATGGTTTGTTTTTGTATCCGATACGTTTTTGCAAATAAAAAACCTCTCTCTCTCCAGTAAAACTTAAAATAAGAATTATAGGAATAAAAAGGGGAAGGCAGACTAACAGGGCTAACCCGGACAGTAAGATGTCAAGCGTTCTTTTAAACACTAGATAGGTCATGTGCTGGCTTTTCAAAGGTTTTTTCAAAAGCTGCTTGGCCAGA
>JAYUXG010000279.1:0-4319 GCA_043753125.1 Saprospirales bacterium
GGAAAACGAGACTCGAACTCGCGACCCCGACCTTGGCAAGGTCGTGCTCTACCAACTGAGCTACTTCCGCATTTTGGTTGACAAAACCGTTGTTCTGTCTTTTAGCGGCGGCAAAGATAACAGCGCACTTTGCAAACAGCCAACCCTGCGGCCAAAATTTTTTTAAAATTAATCTAACTAATTGACTGTCAAGCCAAAAAAATTATTCTACCGTCGCGCCCAGCATTTTCAACGAGCGCATTTTTACCACCCGTAGCATCGCCGCATACTCAATAGGTACGATGTCGCCCTCGATAAGCAACAGATCGGCGCGGCCTGCGATCTTCGCGTACAGCCAACCGATAATGGTCTCCACGGAGTCGTTTTCCTCAAAGGTCAGGTACACCCGAATGGACTCTTTGTAGCCGATGTGGTGGCCCGAATGGCCTTCGTCGGCGACGAGGTGTGCGCCCTGCGCACCCGGTATTTTGAACCGCTCGCCCAGCGTCAGCCAACGGTAGAACGTACCGAACAGATGGTATTTCAAGTCTTTATCGCTGGTGCGGATTTCTATTTTCATCGCTTGGTAAGCAAACTGCGCGTCCGAGTGCGACCAGGCCAGGTCTTTGCTTGGCTCAAAGCCGAAAGTCGAACCGCTGGTCGACAGCGAAGATGCCGCCTTGCCCAGCCCATATTGTTCCAGCTGCTCCGCCAGTCGTTCGATACGTTGAAAGCGGTCGGTCGCCAGCTGGCGCACCACAGCGTCGTCGAACTTCTCGAAATTATCAGGGTGGTACTTGGCGCGTAGTTCGCGCAATTTTGTCCTGAACGCTTCAGTATCCAGTTGCTCGGGCGGAAGGCCAAACAGGTCGCGGATATCGTTGACATCCTGTTCCGAAAAGGGAGTCATTCTATTTTTCTTTTGAAGTAAAAATACGTTTCCAACTGGGCGCGCACGGGAATGTCGGTACTGCTGCTGCGGTACTCGTTGCGGTCTTTGGCGTCCAAGATGCGGGCCTTCACATTATCACTGAGCTGTAGATCAAGAATCGTGCGAATCTCCTTTCG
The DNA here is from genome assembly GCA_043753125.1 of Saprospirales bacterium. Classification (GTDB taxonomy): domain Bacteria; phylum Bacteroidota; class Bacteroidia; order Chitinophagales; family Saprospiraceae; genus M3007. The sequence goes on from JAYUXG010000279.1 coordinate 1,048, forward strand.
CAATTCGGGGTCATACACCGGAAAAGTAGTCTCGATGCGATTGCTCAGGTTGCGTTCCATCCAATCCGCACTGCTCAAAAAGACGCGTTCGTCGCCGCCATTGTGAAAAATAAACACCCGGGCATGTTCCAAAAAACGATCAACAATGCTCAGCACCTCAATGTTCTCGCTTATGCCCGGCAGGCCCGGCACCAAGCAACAGATGCCCCGGATGATGAGCTGGATTTTGACGCCTGCCTGCGAGGCCTCGTAGAGTTTGGCAATGATGTCCCGGTCTTCCAAACTGTTGAATTTCAAGGTCATGGCCGCCGGTTGCTGGCGTTTGGCCGCTTCTATTTCGTAGTCGAGTAACTTGTACAGCGCCGGACGCAAATTGAATTTGCCTACCAGCAGATGCTCGAACTCCTCTTGCGGCGGCTTGATGTTTTCCAAAAAAGTAAACACGTTGCTCACCTCAGTGGTCATGCGCGGGTCGGCGGTGAACAGCCCAAAATCGGAGTATATTTTTGCCGTGTCCTCGTGAAAATTGCCCGTGGCCAAGTAGCTGTACAAGTGTGGTTGACCGTCTTCGATGCGGCGTACCAGGGCCAATTTGGAGTGCACCTTCACCCCAGGGAACGAGTAGTGTACGCGCACGCCCGCCTTTTCCAACCGTTCCCCCCATTCCAGATTGGCTGCTTCATCAAAACGGGCCTTGATCTCCATAAAGACCGACACTTGTTTGCCGCGCTGCACCGCCTGCATCAGTGATTGTAAAATGAGGCTTTGCTTGGCCACTCGGTACAGGATAACTTTGATGTGGGTGACAGCCGGGTCTTCGGCAGCTTTCGCAAAGAAATTCAACACCGCCTGGTACGACTGATAGGGAAAATGCACCAACTGGTCCTTGGCCGCAATAATGGAGAACGGGTCGTCCGGTTCGTGCATGGTCGGGTGGGGGAGCGGCGGCAGGGGCTTGTTTTTGAGGTGGGTCATCCCGAAATCCGGGAATTTGAAGAAGTCAAAATTGTTGTGATAGCGACCCTCGGGCAGGATGTCATTTTTGCTCAGGTCGAACATTTCCTGCAAATGGGCGAGCAAGAAGGAGGGCATTTCGCGGTCGTATACAAAGCGGCTGGCCGGTCCCACCTGCCGTTTTTGCAGGCTGGATTTGATTTTCTGCACCAAGTCGCCGGAGTACTCGTCGTCAATGTACAGTTCGGCATCGCGGGTGAGCTTGATGGAGTACGTATCTTGAATGTCGTAGCCCGGAAACAGCCACGACACGGAGTGCCGCACGATGTCATCGAGCAAGATCAAATCGTGGTGATCGTTGGCCGAGGGCAAGGTGATAAAACGCGGCAGTTGATCGGACGGAATGGACACGAGCGCGTACTCGCTTTCCACCAACGGCCTTTTTTTCTGCCGCAGATGCACGGCAAGGTATAAATGTGCATTGGCCAGAAAAGGCCGGATGCGGCGTTTGACCAGCAGCACAGGCATTACGAAAGGCAGCAGATTGTTGTGGAAATAATGCTCCACGAAACGCTGCTGGTCGCCATCCAAGTCCAGCCTGCGCAGGATATGGATATGCTGTCGGCGCAGTTCCGCTAAGATCTGATGCTCAAAAATCTGCGAAAACTCCTCTTGTTGCCGGTTGACGATAGCGTGGATTTGCTTCAGCAGCTCCCGTGGATCGAAATCGAGCTGGGCCTTGGTCTTTTTGCCAACCTTCTTCAGATTGCGGATGCTGGCCATGCGGACGCGGAAGAATTCGTCCAGATTGGAAGAATAGATCGCCAAGAATTTCAGGCGTTCGAACAGCGGCACGGCCGGGTCCTTGGCCTCCTGCAACACTCGGTAATTGAACGAGAGCCAGGATATATCGCGGTGGGTATAAGGCAGAGGAGACATAGGTGGGAGAAGTGAGAGAGGTGAGCGGGGCGAGAGACTAAAACAATGATTTTCAATGTTTTACAAAACTCGCCTTTTACACCTGATAGAAAATAATAGGGATTAGGGAAACAGCACAGCACAAATGTGCGGTTTTCAAGCAGAAAACCGCAAAATCAGGCGGGAAATGGCCGTCCGGTTACAGAAATTTAACAGCGATCTGTAATAAGGTGTCTGCTATTACCTTCAAAACAGGCTGCCCTGCCGCACGGGTGGAGCCACCAGGCGTGGACCGCGCGTGGACACACCGGGCATCCGGGCGGAAAGAGCCTCCGCACAGTAGGCAGACAGCTCGGGTGCCAGCAAATTGTCCGGCTCATGGGTAAATATATAAACTTCGTGCAAACCTGCCTCCAACCAATTGGCCAGTCGCTCCGCCCAAGCATCAATACGGGTATAATCGGTCGGGTGCAAGCCATTGCCCACAAAACGGATCAACACCCGTTCATTGGTGAGTCGCAGGTGGCACACGTCGCGCCGACCCGCTACATCGGTGATGACACTGGATGCGCCATGATTGGCCAATAGTTGAAAAAAAGCCTCCGTATTGGCCGTATTTTGAAAAAACGATTCGTGGCGTGCCTCCACGGCCAACGGTAGGTCGCGGGGAAAGACCTGCAAGAACCGGGTCAGCAATGGCAGATCGCGGACGGTAAAATAAGGCGGCAACTGCAAGAAACAGCAGCCCATTTTTTCTGCCAGGCCCCGAATCATGTCGGCAAAAAACGGGATTTGGCCGTCGTTCAGGCCCATGTCGTTGGCGTGGCTGATCGTCTGCGGTATTTTTGGACAAAAACGGAAATCCGCCGGGGTTTCCTCGCGCCACCGCTCCACCGTTGCCGCATCGGGGATGCGGTAATGCGTGGTATTGTGTTCGATGGTATTGAATTGTGCGCCGTAGTGGCGTAAAAAATCTTTTTCTTTGGTTCCGGTTGGGTACCATTTGCCCACCCAAGCCTTCATGTTGTAGCCAGTGGGGCCAATGTACAAGGCTGGTTGCGCAGGGCGAGGTATGGCCGCCAGCACGGTTGCGTTTTGCGGCGGGTCAGATGGAAGGTGAAAGTCCACCCCAGCCAAGGAGTCGAGTTTTCCAAATTTCATTTTTCAATTGGCAAACTTATACCCCACGCCCCGGATGGAATGAAAATAGCGGGGCATTTTTGGGTCCTCCTCAAAGTATTTGCGGAAGGCAAGGATGAAATTATCGATTGTGCGGGTGCTGGGGAATACGTCGTAGCCCCACACGGATTGCAGAATCTGGTTGCGGCTCACTACTTCGTTCTTACGCTCGACCAGCAGCTTGAGCAACATAGCCTCTTTTTTGGTCAACATCAAGTCGT
>JAYUXG010000280.1:0-4315 GCA_043753125.1 Saprospirales bacterium
GGGTTAGTAGCCACCGCTGGCGTGGTGAGTATTTATACCACCGTCCGGGCTGCCCTGTACAACAACGCCGATTATAGCAACCGCAATCTGGCGGGCTACCTGCAACTGGATTACAAATTGCTCAAGCGACTCAACCTATCCGCTGGGGTACGCTATGAACAAAACCGCCTGAAGAGTCCCGAGTTGGTGCGCATATCGCCTACTGAGACCGACACTATTCCCAATGGCGTGACCAAGGAAGCCAAGCCAGTGTACCGCCTGGGGGCCAACTATCAAGTGGGCAAAGCTACCTATTTTCGGGCTTCGTGGGGACAGGGCTATCGCTACCCGACCATCGCCGAGAAGTTCATCAATACCGATTTCGGGGTTGGCAACACGGTGGAGCCTAATCCTCGCCTGGTCTCCGAGACGGGTTGGACAGCCGAACTGGGCCTCAAACAGGGCTTTCGGGTGGGGAGTTGGCAGGGCTACGCCGACGTGACTGGTTTTGTATCGGAGTACACCAATATGATGGAGTTTGTCCTCGACCGGATTCAGTTCTTAAATGGGGTGATTGCCGCCTCTTTCAAATCAAAAAACATTACTCCGGTGCGCATTGCCGGCACCGAAGTATCCGTAGCCGGCATGGGTCAACTCGGTAATGGAACCCTCAGTCTGCTCACCGGATATACTTATTTTAAGCCACAGTACAAGACTTTTGGCGTAGAAGAAAAGCAAACTTCTTCGGACACGACAAAAAATATTTTGAAATACCGTTTCCAACATCAGGTAAAATTCGATGCGGAATATGGTTGGAAAAGATTGGCCTTTGGCGCAGCCTTGAACTATAACAGCTTTATGAGCAACATTGATCGTGTTTTCCAACTTGCCTTGCCCGGCGTGGATGATTTTCGCATGACGCACAATAAGGGTTTTACCGTGGTTGATTTGCGTGCCTCTTATCAATTTGCGAACGCGCTCAAAGTCAGCGTTTTATGCAATAATGTGTTGAACGAAGAATATGCCTCCCGACCGGCGCAATTGGAAGCACCCCGGAGTTTTGCCCTGCGTTTGGACCGGCGTTTTTAATATGTCATTGATTTTCCCCACTTATAAATGTTCATAAAATATCTCTTTGCCAGATGACTCGAACACTAATCTGTATTGCTATGGCCAGTGCTTTGGCACTTATGGCCTGCAAGAACACCACTACTTCCGCCAAGGCCATTGCTATGGACACAGCAAGCCAGACCGACACCCTCGTCTCCGCAGCAGATGCTACTGACCTGCTTCAGACCCTACAGGGAAAATGGCAAAATGAACGCGATCCATCCTACATCCTGGAGATCGCCGACGACAAAATGAAACGTTACCAGGACGGTAAGGTAAGCATGGAGCTGGAAATAGAGGTGGCCGCCAACTGCCTGGGTAATGCCTGCAAAGTGGACAGTACGAACCTGCTCAATGGCTGGTGTTTTGTGGAAAAAGGCCAGTTCGACGCGCAGTGCAATCTGGTTTTGAAGTGCGACAAGCAGGTGCTTCAATATCAGGTCATCGGTGCCGCTACGGACACGCTGCGCTTCCTCAAAAAGTAATGTCGCTTGGTTGACAAGGTTTATTTCCATAATCCTGCCTATTTTTGCGCCGGATTTTCAGACCTTTCGCCATGTTTACGATCAACGTTTATCTTCGTCTTGCGCTCATTGCCGCCGGTATCCTGGGAGGCATCGGCCTTTGGATTGGCCTCGGCTTTTGGTACGGCTTTCCTTTTCTGCTGATCGGTATCGTGCTGCTGGTGGGCTATATCCTGCTCGGCACTATTATGTCGAGCAATCAACTGCTAGGCAAACAGCAACTACAGGCTGCCGAAGATCGCCTCAAGATGACCTATTTTCCCAACCTGTTGCTAGTGGGCTACAAGGGTGTTTATTACATGACCCACGGTGCGTTGGCGATGCAAAAAAAGGATTTCCCTACGGCAGAAGGTTGGTTGAAAAAATCATTGGCAGCAGGCCTCCCCTCCGATAATGAAAAAGGGGCCGCGATGCTGCAACTGGTGATGATCGCCGCCTCTAAGAGCAAGCCTAAGGAGGCACAGATACAGTTTGCCGAACTGAAAAAACTGAACGTAACCGAGCCGATGCTCAAGGAGCAGATCAAGGAAGTGGAAAAACAAATGAAGCAGATGACTCAATCCATGAATCCCGGTATGATGTCTATGATGGGTGGGAAGGGCTTTCGGCCCGGAGGCAAGCGGCGCACGCCCAAGATGCGCTGAACGGCTCAGGCTCGCTTGTCCAGCAGCGGTACACCCAACAAGTTGCCATCCAGCCACTCCATGCGCTGAAAACCAAGTGCGCGGCTCAACCAAGCCACTCCCTCGCCTACCAGCCAACCCAGCAATACACCGGACAGTACGTCGGGCAAAAAATGCTGCACCAAAAAAACACGCGAAATCGCCACCACCACCCCGACAAGGGCAAAAAAAGTCCCAAATCGGGGTCTTTTTTCTGCAAAAGCCATTGCCAAGACGCTGCAAAGGACAAAGGCCCCACTCGTATGGCCAGATGGAAAACTGGTTTGCCCACTGTTCAATTCTACACCTGGCACCCGCACCACTTCCTGCATCTGTCCCAGTTTTTCAAAATAGGTCAGGGGACGGTCGATACCAATCACATCTTTCAGATAATATTGAACGGGGATGAGCAGCAAACCGGCAAAAACAATCAGAAATGCGTAGCGATAACGCCCAAACAGCAACATCGACAGTGCGAAAAAAGCGTAAGCCCAGATTTCTCCAAAATGGGTCACGAAGCGAAAAAAACTGTTGAGCGGCTCTACGCGCCAAGTATTGAAATAGATGATTTCTTCTCCATAAGGCACACAGTAGATAATACTAAGGCCAATATTGAAAAAAATCAGGACCGGAATGCTGAACCATGGGTTTTGCCAGGCACTTTTCATACGGCAACGGCTTGTTTCTGGAAGCGTTGACGCAAGCGGTACACTAGTCGATCCAGCCGATCAGTGTTGAACATCTGGGCATCACTGATGGCCCGCCGGGTCAGGAAAACGCTGATAGGTACCAGAATCAGGCTGGGCATCATCGCCGCCCAGAACGGGGTCATGATGTAAAGTTCTGCCAGCTTGCGGCACACGATGGAGAGCATGACAAAAATCACGAAAAAGATGATCGAGACCAGAATTGGGTAACCGAACCCCCCTTTGCGGATGATCGCGCCCATGGGCGCACCAATGAACAGAAAAACGAAGCACACCAGTGCAAAACTATATTTAGTGTAGAGTTCATAGCCCGTTTTTACCCACTCGATGCGCCGGTTTTCAATTTGAGTGATACGGCCATTCGCCAGGTTACGGTTGGTTTGCGCCTTTACGCGGGCATCTTTCAACACTATCGGCAGGTCTTCCGGCACAAAGGTCTCTGCTAAAGTAGCGTATTCCGCCAACGGTTTGGCTAATTGTTGTTGCGGTATTTTAGGCCCAACAGCTACCATGGGTTTCGGTAGAGCGGCGACTGCACTTAGTTGTTTCTTGTCTTTAATCTGCTTTTCGGATACAGCAGTGATCGTTGGGCGACCAGCACCTGTTTTTATTCGGGGTGGCACTAAGGGGGTATTGACCGCGCCGGAGACGGCGGGCGGGCGGGCGGGAGGTCGTTTTAGATTGAGCAGCATATCCTCCGCGATGGCTTGGCGGCCAGCCTGCATCACGCCCTGCAAGGAGTCCATGTTCAGGCGCAACTGGTTCATACTCAACATAGAACGTTGCCCGGCAAAGCGGTCTTGATCGGTCGGGTTCATATCAAATTCCTTCATATCCCATACCTTTGTCCACGAGCTGAAGCGCGTCCGCACGAAAGGAAACTTCTGTTTTTGCTGCTGTCCTTGACTGGCAGGTTCCTGATACTGAATGCCGTCGAAGAGGTTCATCACAAAATACCGCTTGTCTTTGGTGGTGTACATCTGCCCGCTGTCGGCCAGTATCTGATTGAGTTTCAGCCGCCCTGTGTTGGTCTGGTCTTCGATCATTATTTCGCCGATGGTTTCCCCGTCTTTTTCCTTCTCACCGATGCGGATCACAAACTGGCGAAAATCCTCGTTAAAAATGCCTTTTTCGATGGTCAGCGCGGGTTTTTGCTTGCGAATATCGTAGAGCCGTGACTTGAATTGCAAGTTGGCAATAGGGATAATAAAGTCGGAACAGAGATAGGAAAAGAGGCCGATAGCCGCCGAACAGAACATCAGGGAACGCATCACCCGCAGCAACGACACCCCAGCGGATTTCATGCTCGACAGCTCGTAGCGTTCGGCCAAGT
>JAYUXG010000281.1:0-10408 GCA_043753125.1 Saprospirales bacterium
GCACCAGTGGAATCCCCTCGTTGCGCAGGTCCCAGGCGAAGCGGTTGAGGCCGCGTTCGGCAGGGATTTGGATGCGCATGGGCGCACCGGGAGCGGGCGACGAGGGCTTTTTTTCCTGATTGGTGTAGGTACGCAACAAGCCACCCGTAGCGTCTAATATTTTTAAAATCAAGGCGTTGGTATCGGCTTTTTCCCGTAGATAATAATCCAGAATAACGCCGTCGGGCGGGTTACGCCCAATACCCGGCGTGTTTTCAGGCGTGGCGAATCCGCTGAACCGCACCGTGGGTTTTGGGGAAAACAGGTGGATGTTAGCCATACCAAAATCACCTTTCGACTGCTGCAGAAATGACAAGTCGTCCAGTATCCAGAAGGAGCGTCCGGCGGTAGAGGCCACCAGGTCGTTGTCGTGCAGTCGCAGATCGGTAATGGGCGTCACGGGCAGGTTGAATTGCAAATGTTGCCACTTAGCACCGCCGTCGAACGAGACGTAGAACCCGCCTTCGGCACCGGCATACAGCAAACCGGGCACTTTTTTGTCTTCGCGAATGACCTTGATGAAATCCTGGGTTAAGTGCTGGGCCAGGCGCGTCCAACTGGCACCGTAGTCGGTCGTTTTGTAAACCATCGAGCCGAACTCGTTGAATTTGAAGCGATTGGCACAAACGTAGGCCAGGCCCCTGGTGTGTGGTGACACTTCAATGGAATGGATGACGCACTCGGGCAAACCCGTCGGCGTAACGTTTTTCCAGGATTGCCCGCCGTCGCGGCTGAGCTGCACCAGGCCGCAGTCGCTGCCGGTGTAAAGCAGCCCTTTTTCCAGCGGTGACTCGATGAGGTAACTGATCGTGTTGTACGTCTCGCCGCCGGCACCTTCGTTGGTGATCGGTGCGCCGCCCAAGCCTTGTTTGGTGGTGTCGTTACGGGTCAGGTCGGGGCTGATGACCGCCCAGGAGAGACCACTGTCCAGGCTGCGGAACAGCACGTTGGCGGCGTGGTAGACTACATTGGGGTCATGCGGCGAGACGAGCAGCGGCGCATTCCAGTTGTGGCGATATTTGAGGGTGCGGGGGGCGTTACCGAGGCTGATGGCCGGGTACTGCATGATGTCTTTGCCCAGCCGGGTGCGAGCGTCCATTACTTCGATTTGACCTTGATAGCAGCCCCCGTACAGTTGTTCGGGATGGTCAGGATCGAAGGCGATAAAGCCGCATTCGCAGCCGGGGCCTTCCCACCAGTCCTGTTCGCCGATGCCGAGGCCGCCGCTCCGGCTGGCGATGCTCACCGTGGAATTGTCCTGCTGGCCCCCGTAGATGCGATAGGGAAACTGGTGATCCACGATGACGCGGTAAAACTGGGCGGTGGGCTGGTTATTCAACGGCGACCAGCTGCGGCAGAAGTCGAAACTGATCTCGCCCCCCCCGTCGTCGCCGAGTATCAGGTTTTTGCTGTTGGAGGGATTGATCCACAGATCATGGGTATCGCCGTGGCCAATGCGGACGTTGCTGAAGGTCTTACCGCCATCTAAGGAGCGCATCAGCGGCGCATTGAGTACGTAGACGCACTCGGCGTTTTGCGGGTCAGCGGCGATCTCCATATAATACCAGGAGCGGGCGGTGAGCGTTGCGTCGCTGCTGAGTAGCGTCCATTTTTTGCCGCCGTCGTCGGAGCGATAGACGCCGGCCTTGCTCTTTTCGGCTTCTACGATGGCGAAAACACGGCTGGGCTGGGCGGGGGAGACGGAGATGCCGATTTTGCCCATGACTTTGGGCAGGCCTTCCACGATTTTTTGCCAGGTATCGCCGCCATCGGTGGATTTCCAGATCGCGGAGCCGGGGCCGCCGCTCTGTACCTGCCAGGGACTGCGCCCGCCTTGCCAGGTGGCGGCATAAAGGATACGGGGATTGGTCGCGTCCATACTGAGGCTGGAGGCACCGGTGCTGTCGTTGACGAACAGCACTTTGCGCCAATGGAGGCCGCCGTCGCCGGATTTGTAAATGCCGCGCTCCGGCCCGGGGGCGTAGGCCGCGCCTTGGGCGGCGACAAGCACCACGTCTGGGTTTTCCGGATGCACGACCACGTCGGAAATATGGCGGGTTTTTTCCAGGCCCATATTTTTCCAGGTTTGGCCGCCGTCGGTAGATTTATAAACGCCGTCGCCATAGGAGGACATCACGCCGCGCACCGCGTGTTCGCCCATGCCTACATAGACGACGTTGGGATCGGAGGGTGCTACGGCGATGTCACCGACGGAGCTGGTTTTGAAAAAGCCATCGGAGACGTTGCGCCAGGTCTGGCCGGCATTGTCCGTCTTCCAGACGCCGCCGCCGGTGTAGCCGGTGTAATAGATGTTGTCGTTTTGTACGACGCCGGCCACGGCATTGGAGCGCCCTCCCCGAAATGGCCCGATGTTGCGCCATTGTAAGGCTTTACACAAGGTGTCATTGAAGGCCGGTGCTGCCGGTACAGGCGGTAGTGGGGCGGCTTTGACGGATTTTATTTGTCCATAAAGTGGAAAAGAAGCCAGCATTGCGCAGGCCAGTACGCAAAGCAAACGGAGGGAAAGCAGCATAGTAAGGGTGAAGTTTTATGGGGCCAAAGTAGGGCAGAAATCCTTTTTCACCCAAATGTTTCTTGATCAGGATGTAATGCCCCCCGGCTGCTGCCCAGCCGTTGCCCACGCCGAGCCAGTCATTGTAACCAACAGATAGTGCTTTATAGCCGGTAACATCGGTATTTTCTCCAATTCTGCGGCCGTTTGAACGAACTTAAAGTCGTCATGCTCCTCCCCCAGATGAAGGCTGGCAAATTGCTTGTCGTTTAGTCGCAGGTTATACAACAGTTGCAGGCGGCACGATAAACCGTCGGAGGTTTTCAGGCGATAGAAAAACAGGGTGCGCCAACGCGGCTTTTTCCGCAACTGCCAGCCAGTCTCCTCTTTGATTTCGCGAAGTGCCGTCTGCGTGGGCCATTCTCCTGGCTCCCGCTTGCCGCCCGGCAGTTCCCAAAGGCCCTTGCCGGTATTAATTTCTTCAAAATGACGCCGACGGCGCAACAACAGCAGTCCTTTTTTTTGCCAAACCAGCACGGACACCAGGACGTGGAAAGATACTTTCATGTGCAAAAATAAGGTTTAGTATGCGACCACCCATTTGCCTGTTTGGGCACCTTTGATGTTTTGGAGGTGCCAAACGTACAAACCGCTGGCCCAATTGTCAGCATGAATGGTTGCTTCGCCCGCTCCAGGTGCCAAGGTGCGCTGTGCCAATAAGCGGCCATGAAGGTCGTAAATCGTCAATTGAGTGGCTTGGAGAAGTTCTTCGTAGCGTAAGGCAAGTTGACTACCCTGGGCAATAATTTCGATAGGCAGTGCTGGTGCAGGCGTATAGGTGGGGGTAGTGGGTAGCAGGGAACGCGCTAAACCCGGATAAGGATCGTCGAACAGGTATTGAAAGTCGCCAGCCATGTAGAGGTGATCTTGAAAAGCCAGCATGGCCCGCACGGTACTATCGCTCATCAAATAGCCGCGCGAATAGATGCCATCATCCAGAAAAACGTTGGCTCCCCGGCCCACAATCGTCCAGCCTGCTGAAAAACCGCCGTAGGCAACCAAGGCCCCTTCTTCCCTTTCAGTGAAACCGTAGATAGTATTGTCCCCCATCTCAAAGCAGGAATGCTTAAACCACAGGCCGCCTTTCAAAATATGAATACCGGTGGATGAACCACTCTCCTCGAATTGATGCCCCGTATAAACGTTACCCTGGAAATATGCGAGCGAGCGCACTGGCGGCAGGGTATGCGGAAGGGGAAGCCAACCATCTCCATCATAATAGGCCAGGTGCGGCGCATCCAGCCAAGTCGAATCCACTGACTGATATACTTTTTGAAACGAACCGCCGACCAAGAACAGATCGCCGACTTTCTCTAGTGCATACACTGGCCCATCTGTCCTGAATCCCGCCCAATTGCTCCAATGATTCCAGGCCTCGTAATAGTCGTTGTAAATGGCCAAATTGGGCGAGGGCAGGCCATTCACCCGTTGAAAGTCACCGCCGACGTAGCAAGTACCATAACTGTTAAACATGGTGTAAATTGAACCCTGCATATCACCGGTTTGCAGACCTTTCCAGGTTTGGGTAAGCAGGTCGTATTCGGCCATATTGCGCTGGTCCGGCTGATCAGGCAAATGGAAATTGCCAGCCACGAAGAGTTTTTCGACGTTCCAACTTTGGTAGTAAGCCAGGGCAAAAATTTCTCCTACCACGCCCTCCCCCAAAGCACTCCAGGTACTTCCGTTCCAGACCGCAATGCTGTTGGCTGCCAAACCGTCTATTTCAGAAAAGCTGCCTCCTACAAAAAGCAGGGTTTCGGCACCCGTCTTGGTCATAGTGTTGATACGTCCTCCCGCGTTAAGGCCGCCGCCATTTCCCCAGTTGGAGAGCTGGGGCTTGGCAGGATAGTAGGTAGGCTGTATCCAGGCCAATTCTGCGACAGTGAAACCATTTACCCGGCCCCAAGCCTCGATATCCGGATACTGCCGGGCCAATTCGGCGACATAAGCATAGTTGTTTTTCCGGTTGATGCGCTCCACCAACTCGTGCTGGCCATCTTGCCAAAGCAGGTAGCCGACGGCACAGAGTACGCCGTATGAACCACGAAAATAGGGTTGCCGATGGGCATGGTACTGGTTGGTGGGGAATTGGCCAGCCCTCCAATAAGCGTTCAACCGCTCCAAATGACGCAGCCGGTTGGCGCGTGCCACCGCTGAAAGCATAGACAAATCCCGGGCGCGTAAAGCCGCTTCCACCCATTGCAAATGCATTTGAATACGGGCATGGTCGGAGTCAAAATGTATGTACTCCCCCCCCGGAGACGGAGATGCTTGGTTGCCCCATACCTGATTTATCTCCAGCAGGTGGTCGTACCGTGAAGCGTTGGTGCCAAAGTCCAGGGCGAAAAGCGGGAATACCAGCAGTTGGAGCAAGAAAAAAAGCGGAAATCTGGTCTTCATATCTACTGTTTTTGAAGTAAAAAAATGTTGACAGAAAGTTAGACGGTTTTTCTACATCGCTTGCTGCGATTTTCAGAAGTGTACTATTTTGGCGAAAATCACGGTAAAAAAAGTGTTCCTCCTTTTTTTCATGCTGTCAATCGCCGCCGAAATATGCGCTTTATCGAAAATCTCCGTAAAGGCCCCGTATGCCATGGCTATTTCGCAGTTTTGCGGCGGCTACATGAGTAGGAGGCAAGCAACCTCCGTTTTTCTCTTTCCATATTCTGCGGTGTACATTCCCCCCGCTCCACTTGGTCTATAAATAAATTTTTGAATGAGATTCGCATACTTGGCTCTCTTGTTTTCTTACGGCATTAGCAACCTGTTGGCACAAACCATACCCGCTGAACACCTCAAAGGCATCAACATCCGCAGCATCGGGCCGGGGGCCATGTCGGGCCGTATCACCGCCATCATTGCCGATCCGCAACATCCGGAAGTCATCTATGCGGGCGCGGCGTCCGGCGGCGTGTGGCGTTCCAAAAGCGGCGGCACCGGTTGGCAACCCATCTTCGACAAAGCCCCTACCCAGAGCGTGGGTGCGCTGGCCATCCACCCCCGCAACCCCGATGAGATCTGGGTCGGCACCGGCGAGGGCAACCCCCGCAACTCGCAAAACTTTGGCATCGGCATTTTCAAGACCCTGGACGGTGGGGAAAACTGGACCTGTATGGGCCTGCAAAACACCCATGCTATCCACCGGGTGTTGCTGCACCGCGACCTGCCGGACGTGGTCTTTGCCGCCGCCATGGGTTCTACCTACGGTCCCAGTGCCGAGCGCGGTGTATTCAAAAGCAGCGATGGCGGCAAATCGTGGCTCAAAGTGCTGTACGTCAATGATTTAACTGGTTGCGCCGACTTGGTGGCCGACCCCCGGAACCCCAACAAGCTCTACGCTGCGATGTGGGAATACCGCCGCTGGCCCTGGTTTTTCAAGAGCGGTGGTCCTGGCTCCGGCCTCTATGTCTCGAACGATGGCGGCGAAACCTGGACCCGCCGGACGGAAAAAGACGGCCTGCCGGAAGGCGAACTGGGTCGCTTAGGCCTGGCCGTCAGCCCAAGTAACCCCGACGTGGTGTACGCCCTCGTGGAAGCCAAAGACAATGCGCTGTACAAAAGCACCGATGCCGGAAAAACCTGGCGCAAGATGGCGGACAAAAACCAAGGGGACCGCCCTTTCTACTATGGCGAGCTGTACGTGGACCCCAAAGATGAGAACACAATTTACTCCGTCCATTCGCAGATGACCAAGAGCATCGACGGCGGCAAGACCTTCGACCGCTGGGTGGGTTTCTGGGACATTCACCCCGACCACCACGCTTTCTGGATCAGCCCCGACAATCCGAAGTATATTATCGAGGGCAATGACGGTGGCATCAACATCACCTACGACGGTGGCACTACTTGGCGCTACGCGGAGAACATCCCGGTGGGGCAATTCTATCATGTGGAGACCGATAATCAGACGCCGTACAACGTGTACGGCGGCCTACAGGACAATGGCTCCTGGGTCGGACCCTCGGCCATCTGGAAACCGGGTGGCATCCGCAATTCGGACTGGCAGGAGGTATATTTCGGCGATGGGTTCGAGACCATGCCCCGGCAGGACGATCCGCGCTACGTGTTTGCTATGTCGCAGGGCGGCGAACTAGGCCTGGTAGACCGCCAGACCGGCGATACCCGCTACCTGAAACCGATGCATCCCGATGGGAAAACGGAGCTGCGTTTCAACTGGAATGCCGCGCTGGCCCAGGACCCCTTTCGCCCGCAGGGCATTTATTTTGGCAGCCAATTCCTGCATTACTCCCCCGATTTGGGCCAAAACTGGCAACTTATCTCTCCCGACCTGACCACCAGCGATACCGCCAAACTCCACCAGTTCACCTCGGGCGGCCTCACCCTGGATGCGACCAGTGCGGAAAACCACTGCACCATCGTAGCCATCGCGCCCAGCCCCGTGCAGGCAGGTGTGGTCTGGGTCGGCACCGACGACGGCCAGGTCCAGCTCACCCGCGATGACGGCAAGACCTGGGAAAATTTGTCAAAACAAATGCCTGGTTTTCCGGTAGGTGCCTGGGTGCCGACCATCGAGGTGTCCGCCAAGAACGCAGGTGAAGCCTTCGTGGTGGTCAACAACTACCGCCAAAACGATTGGCAGCCTTACCTCTACCACACCCTGGATTTTGGCAAAAATTGGAAGCGATTGGTGGATGCCAGTACCAGTGGGGTTGGTCGCCAGAGTGAAAGTACCGGCGGGTTTAGCCGCCGACCCAGTGCCAGTACCGGCGGGTTTAGCCGCCGACCCAGTGTCCGGGAGGATTTGAAAAACGCTGGTCAAGAGCATCCCGCAGACAATGATGCTAGTTCAAAAGACAAAAATATCGCCTCTAAATTCTTGCATATCAACAACTTCTGCCTTAGCGTAGTCCAAGACCCCGAAGTTTCCAACCTGCTCTTTTTGGGGACCGATCAGGGTTTATACGTTAGCCTGAACTATGGCCAAACCTGGCAACACTGGCCCACCGAAGGCTTCCCCTGCGTACCCGTCCAGGATATGAAAATTCAGGCCCGTGATGGTGACCTCGTGCTGGGCACTTTTGGCCGCGCCATCTGGATTTTGGACAACTTGCAAGTACTACGGATACTGGCCAAATCCGGACCCACTCTAGTCGACCAAGCCTTCAAATTGTATCCGGCACAGCCGGGTATACTGGCCGAATACCGTTCCTACGACGGCCCACGCTTTGCCGCTGACGCTACCTACCAAGGGCAAAACAAGAGTACGTCGGTACGCATACCAGTTTGGGTGAAACCAGAAGCAAAAGGGCAAGACACCATAGGCACTCAGCAAACGAAGCGCGGTGATCTACCAAAGTCTGTCGGGAAAGCAAAGGGAAAGCAGCCGGGTCCAAAAACAACCCCGGAAACGGAGGAGGAAAAAGGAACGAGAGAAAAAAAGGAAAAGGCAGAATTAGAAAAAGCGGCGGAGAACAAGGCCAAAGAAGACCGGGCCAAAATACCAACCGGCTTGGTGAAACCGGGCGTGGACTCCCTCAAAACAGAACCCAAGCCCGACGGGTCCAGGAAGAAGGAAAAAGAAAAGGCTACGGTGATTGTTTTCTCGATGACGGGTGATACGCTGCGCCACTTCAAAACGGAACTGGACACCGGATTTACCAGCATTATGTGGAATATGGACACCAAGGGCGTTCGTTTTCCGTCCAATACCGAGCCGGACAAAGATCAGCTCGAACCGGGCGGCGGCCCTCGGGTATTGCCCGGCGACTACCGGGTGCAGGTGGCCTACCGCAGTTACCGCGACTCGATTACCGTCCGGGTGCTGGAAGATCCGCGACTCCCCTTGCCTGCCGCCGAACGCGCCGCCAAAGCGGCCACTACCCGCGACCTGTACCAAACCGTGGACAAGGCCCAACGCGCCTTCGCCCGTCTGCGGGAGGCCGAAAAGACAATAAAGCTCGTGGAAGACCAGTTAGCCAACGTATCGGACAGCACTAAAAAAGAAGCCTTGAAACTGGGCACTACCCTGCGCGACAGCATCAACCGGCTAAAAGACCGCTTTTTTCAACAGAAAGAGCCCAAGGGCATCCAGCGCGACCCCAATAATCTGAACGCGCGACTCTATCAGGCTCTCGGGTACATCGACAGCGGTACGGCTGCCCCCAATGCCACCACCCAAATCGCCATCCGCCAGGCAAAAGCCGATACTGAACGGTTGGTCGAACGGGTCAACGCGCTTTTCGACCAACCTTGGCAGGATTATCGCAGCAAGGTGGAGGCCGTGCGTTACTCCCTGTTCAAGAACTTTGATAAGTTGTGACCAGCACAATCTGCGAGTCAACGGTAGCGGCAAGGCTTTTTACACAACTACCCATTGCAGCAACGGCATTGGCCATGAGATTAATTAAGATTACTCCTGGCAGCAGGGATACTTTCTTTGCAATTTGGTTAATTTTAACCAAGAATGAAGTTCTTTTGCGTGGTCATTTCCTGAAAGCTGCAAAGCCCATATACCTGAAGACGTAATTTTCCTTTTGCTTTATCATTTACTTTTTTTATTTAACGTACTGTAAATCAAGTTTATACATGGCTGATACTCAGCAAAAACTGACTCGCATCGGAGTCTTTTACGACGGCAACTATTTCCTCCACGTTAGCAATTACTACGCCTACCACCACGAACGCCGCAGCCGCATCAGCATCGCCGGCTTGCACGAGTTTGTGCGGTACCGCATTGCGGAGGAGGAAAACAAAGATGTCCACCTTTGCCAGATTGTAGATGCCCACTACTTCCGGGGCCGATTGAGTGCCCAGGAAGCCAGTGCCGAAGGCAATCGCCTCTACTATGACCGTCTCTTCGACGACATCCTGATGATGGAGGGCGTCACCACGCACTACCTGCCAGTACGTACCGTGCAAGGCTACCGCCAGGAGCGCGGCATTGATGTCTGGATGGCCCTCGAAGCCTTCGAGCTGGCCCTGCACAAGCAGTTCGATCTGGTGGTACTGATTGCCTCGGACAGCGATTTCGTGCCGCTCGTGCGCAAGCTACACACCCTGGGTGTAAAGGTGATGCTGCTCGGTTGGGACTACGAGTTCTTCGACGAAGAGGGCCGCCGCCGCAGCACCGTCACTTCGCAAAGCCTGTTGGAGGAAGTGACCTACCCAGTACCCATGCACAACTTCATCGCCGACGACGACCAAGATGGTGCTTTTTTGGTCAACCAACTGTTCGTAGAGCGCAAGAAGAACCTGACCGGAGCCGACACACCCGTTCCGGTCGCGGAGGTAGATGTGGACGAAAACGAGGTGAAAACGAGCACTATTTTCAGCATGAAGGATGGCTACGGCTTCATCACCTATCCCCAGACCAACAACCTCTTCTTCCACTTTTCCTTCCTCGTCGATACGGATTTCAACGACCTGCGGGAGGGCGACGCAATAGAATTTACGATCAGCAAGAACGAGCGCGGCGACCCGATTGGGAAGAACGTGAAACTATTGCGGTGATGGGTGAACTGGTTTAAATCAATAGGGGTGCCACTGCCACGCGCAGAGGCACCCCTATTTTTTTGGATGCCCCGTATATCAGTACAACTTTACCGAAAACTCCCCATCGGTAAACGACACGATAGCGGGATAGTTAAACAAACTATTCTGCGTCTTGGAGTAGTATGAGGTATGCACGTTTAGCCACACGGTTAATTGTAAATAAAAATATCACTGTTTAGGGTCACTAAGGAACGTTTAAAAAATAAGATCACGATTTAGTGGTACCTTTCGTACAAAGGCGAGAAAGATGAAAATTGACAATCTGGACATAAAAAAGGCATTTTA
>JAYUXG010000282.1:0-1644 GCA_043753125.1 Saprospirales bacterium
TCGCTCGCTGACCGCTTGTACCTTGTATTTCAAATTCTATCTGCATTGGGCGGCCATTGAAGCGGGCCTCGGCAACGACTACATGGATTGGCTGGATGATTGGCGTGGGCAACTAGCCTTTGGTCTGACCACTTGGGCGGAAGGGCCGGAACCATCGCGGTCGGACTGCCACGCCTGGTCGGCGCACCCCAACCTCGAATTTCTGCGCACGGTGCTGGGGATTGATAGCGCGTCGCCGGGCTTTCACTCGGTGCGGGTGGCCCCCCATCCGGGCGCGTTGACGTATTTGGCCGGGTCTGTGCCGCACCCGTCGGGCGATATTGTGGTGCGTGGCGAAAAGAAAGGTGAGCGGTGGCAGTTTGAGGTGACGCTGCCGGTGGGGTTGACGGGGAGTTTTGAGATGGAAGGGCAGGTAAAGGGTTTGGTGGGCGGACGTAATGTAGTAGGGTGGTGAGGGGATAGGGTAGACCTATCGTATCAATATTACTGCTTATGGATGAACCACGCCCAGGCTATTAAAACAAATTGCAATGGCAATCGTATCAAAGCAATTTGATGACTACGAACGGCTGGATTCTCTTTGAAAACATCAATAATATGCATGGGTAAAAACGCTATCATCAATAACAGGATACCTAACGTAGCTAGTGAGCGAAAGCGGGGAATAAATACGCCAATGCCAACCGCAATTTCCACCAAGCCAGACGCGTAGATGATGGCATTTCTTGGAAAATAATCAGGAAAAAAAGGAGCATATACTGCTGGCCTTAGAAAATGTACCACGCCGCCTGCTATCATGATTACCCCAAATAATATGGTCAATGTATATTTAATTGTTTTCATTTTTTATTTCCAATATTTTTATTTTACTGCTTGGTATTATTTAGATAAAATATGTTTAGAACATATTTTCTAATTTTTGCATCAGATTTTATCTGCCGGTAAGAGTATTTTTTTTATAAGCACAATCTGTCCCAAATGGTAGTGGATATGCTCGATAATGCCATGAATATTGCTGTAGTAATTTCCGTATTTTTTATCCGAAAAATCTTCCCAAAGCGTACTCTCTGACAACTGTTCAATCAATCTGGCAAAGTTTTCGGCATCCGTCCAGGTCTTATCCAACAATTTTTCCCAATCTTCTGGAGATAGGATTGGTGGATGGTCAAAACTATATGTATCCTTAGCATCGAGTAGTCCTCCCTGTAATACTTTCAAAACTTCGCTTACATAGTAGTTGATATGGTAAACGAGGGTCGCAATGGTATTAAAAGAATAAACCTGGGTTGTCGCTTATTGCCAGGTTACGTCCGCCAAATTTTCTTTAAGGTTTGACGAGGTCCAGTTTCCGCCAAAATGGATGGCCATAAAGTGTTTTGCTATTTGCGCTGTCAAATCCATAGTATCATTTTTTATTATTTTTGTCGCCAACGTTACACTTTGATAACGCCATTAAGAATTATTTTTATTTTATTTATCATCGTACTTGGATGTTTTCAGGCGTGGAGAGGCTTTGTTGCATGAATACTAGTAAAAAATAGATTTCCCCTTTCCCGATTTAAGTCATGCGACTTTTACGGATTGTGTGGATGCGCTCTGAATAAATCGGTTAAGTACTGCCGATTTAACGGCAGCCTCTGTTTG
>JAYUXG010000283.1:0-1641 GCA_043753125.1 Saprospirales bacterium
TTTTTTGGCAAAATGGGCATGGTACCTGCACAGTAGTCGTACCCGAAGGCGCGTTTTCGCCGGTTTTGAATACGTAGGGGATGTTCTGGCGACCGCAGCTCCAGCAGCTGAGGTAAAAGGAATGGGTAGTATCGCTCATACAGATTTGTGGGTTGAAAAATTTCGACCCAAGATTAACGAAATTCGGCATCTCCTGTAACATTTCTGCCATAAATAAAACCAGCCATAAATTTTGCGGCTTCCCTATGTTTCGTCCTCCTACAGCAAAATCCACCCCACCCTTTGGCCGTCCAAAAACAAGGCATTATTTTTGCCAACCGCTCCTCAATCACCCAGTTGCTCACGCCGTACAGCCATCATTCCACTATGCGCTTTCTACTCTTCCTGCTCGCCTTTATCCCGCAGACCGTGCGTCCGCATTCGGGAGTGGTGTTGAAATCCCCGGAACTGAAAGGCATTGACGTATCGCATTACCAGGAAGTGATTGAGTGGGACACAGTGGTGGCCAGACAACGCCCCGATTTTGTCTTCGTAAAATGCACGGAAGGAAGCGATTATGCCGATAGCCTGTACTGCCAAAACTGGGAGGCACTCAGGCGTTTGGGCGTTCGGCGCGGGGCCTATCATTTCTTTCGCGCCTATGGCTGTGGGGACGTGCAGGCGCGGCATTTCCTGAAAACCGCAGAATTGCAAGTGGGCGATCTGGTGCCGGTGCTGGATATAGAGACAACTAGTGGCGTGGCCCCTGAAATTATGATCGAAGAGGCCCGGGTCTGGCTCCAGATTGTGGAGGAACAGCTGGGCGTGAAACCCATTATTTACAGTGGTTATCGTTTTTACGAGCGTTATCTGGCTGGACATTTAGACGATTATCCGCTTTGGATAGCCCGCTATTCCAACGAGGCACCTGCCCTCTCTGGTGGCAAAATTTGGAACATTTGGCAGTACTCCAATCAGGGTTGTTATGATGGCATCTCCCAAAAAGTAGATATGAATGTGTTTCCCGGCACGCCGGAAATGCTCAACCAACTTAGTTGTGTACGGCCTGGGGCGAATTGTGTTCCCGCCAACACTGCTCCTTGAAACAATACGGATGTTCCACCCGTCTTTCTGACCAAAACATGGCCCGCTAGTCTGCAAAAGCATCTTATTTTTGTGGAAAATTTTTCCAAACTATGAAATTCTTCCTCCTGGTTGGTGCCGCACTGTTGCTCACGGCCCAGCCCTTGTTTTCCCAAAGTATTGACGAAAAAAAACTGCGGAAGCACATCACTTTTTTAGCCTCCGACCGACTGAAAGGCCGTGGCACTGGCTCGGTCGAAGAGCGCAAAGCAGCAGACTACCTTGCCAAGCAATTCAAAAAGATTGGTTTGCAACCAAAAGGCGACGATGGGACTTACCTGCACCGTTTTGGCTTTAAAAAAGCCAGCGATCCGCACGGTGGCACTTCCGAAAGCACGCCCCAAGTGTACAGCCAAAATGTGGTCGGCTACTTAGACAACGGCGCACCGTATACCATCATCATTGGCGCACATTATGACCACTTGGGCCTTGGCCACGACCATAACTCCTTGGATGCCAATCCCGACGGAAAAATCCACAATGGCGCGGATGACAACGCCAGCGGCACAGCGGGCGTGG
>JAYUXG010000284.1:0-4291 GCA_043753125.1 Saprospirales bacterium
TGCGCAAAATCTACATAAGAATATAAATGCAACGGCGCAGTTTTTTTATCAAAACCGGCTTGGCGGCCGTGGCCGCTGGGTTGCAAATACCTCCAGGCATGGGCAAGTCGCTGGACCATACCCCCGTGCCTCGGCAAAAGCCCGCCCGGCTCCGGCCCGGGGCCACCGTAGGGTTAATCGCTCCGGGCAGTCCAATTAGCGAAGGGAAATACACCAAGACGCTGGCCAGCGTGGCCGCACTGGGTTTTCAAATTAAAGAAGGGCAGTATACCCATGCCAGTAAGGGCTACTTGGCGGGCACTGACGCGCAGCGCCTGGCCGACCTGCACGCCGCTTTTGCCGACCCGGAGGTGGAAGCTGTGTGGTGCATTCGCGGGGGCTACGGTACCATGCGGCTGCTGCCCCATATTGATTACGACCTGATTCGGCGGAATCCCAAGCCGTTCATCGGTTATAGCGACATTACCGCGCTGCATCTGGCTTTCCTGGAGCATACCGGGTTGGTCTGTTTTCATGGGCCGGTGGCAGCCTCCGATTTTCCGGAGGACACGCTGCAATACTTCCGCGATGTACTGATCGAGCCGGTGTCCGGTCATTTTTTGGCTATGCCTGCTGCCGACACAGCATTCACCAGTGAGGAGTTCCGGCCTTTTGTTATCACTGACGGGCGGGCGCAGGGACCGCTGGTCGGCGGAAACTTGTCCCTGTTATCGGCACTGGCTGGCACGCCTTATCTGCCGTCTTTCAAAGATAAAATTGTTTTCATCGAAGACATTGGAGAGCAGCCCTATCGTATTGATCGGATGCTGTACCAACTGGCACAGGCAACCGATCTAACCCAGGCCGCCGGGGTGGTATTGGGCGTCTTCAACGATTGTAACCCTAAAGGCAGCGCACCTTCCCTATCGCTGGTCGAGACGTTGACGGAATTTTTTGGCCAATGGTCCATGCCGACCGCCTACGGTTTTCCGGTCGGGCACCTGGAGCATCAAGCGACCTTGCCGTATGGTATTTTAGCGGAGTTGGACACGGCGAAAGGGAGATTAACTTTGTTGGAAACGGCGGTGGAGTAGCAAGGATTTGAGGATGCGAGTATTTGATCAAATACTCGCATCCTCAAATCTTCTTTTTACCAATTCTGTCCAGGGTAGGTGCGCTGTAGGTGCTGCATTTCGGCGAGCAAAAAATCCAAATGTTCGGTGTGCTGGCCCGATTTGCCGCCGCGTTGCATCCACGTCTGGGCAGGTTTGAGCAAAGTAGCTTCAGCCAGTATGTCGGCCACTTTGGAGTCCCATAAAGCTTTAATATTCAGCAAATCCGGGCCAATACCCGTTTCCAACACAGCCTGCTCGGTGGGGCTGGGTGTGGTCAGTTCCCCGGTGTACATCCACAGGTTGTCCACGGCGGCCTGCATTTTTTGGTGACTGGTAGGCGTGCCGTCGCCCAAGCGGACCATCCACTCGGAAGAATAACGCAGGTGGTAGGTACACTCCTTGAGTGCTTTTTCGGCGATAGCCGCCAAGTGCGTGTCAGTGCTGTGGAGCAGGGCCTGGCAATGATAATAGTGGTAGGCATCAAAAAAAAACTGCCGGACGATGGTGTAGGCCCAATCGCGATTGGGGTACTCGACGAGCAGTGCGTTGCGGAATTGTGGAGTGGTGCGGAAGTAGGCCAGGTCGTCTTCCAGGCGGCCTCGGCCCTCCACTTCGCCCGCGTGGGTGAGCAGCATCCGGGCTTGCCCGAGCAGATCGAGGGCAATATTGGCCAGCGCGATATCTTGTTCCAATACGGGGGCGTGGCCGCACCATTCGCTGAGGCGATGGGAGAGGATAAGGGCGTTGTCGCCTAGGTGCAATAAATAATCGAAGTGTGCGTCCTGAAAATTTTCCGGCATAAATGGCTATCTTTCAACGGTCAACGCGGGGCATTGATTTTTTAAAAGAAAATTTGGATACGCGGGTCCCTCTGGCTCCTCGCGTTTTTTCTCTCCCTCTCTCACGTCTCTCCCCCTCTCACATATGCCGCAGTTCGTCCGGCAAATCATAGAAAGTAGGGTGGCGGTACACCTTATCATTGGCAGGATCAAAAAATGCCGCCGGGTCTTCGGTGGAAGCGTGCAGGTGGATAGATTCGACGACCCAGATGCTGATGCCTTCGTTGCGGCGGGTGTAGACGTCGCGGGCGTTTTCCATCGCCATTTGTGCATCGGCGGCGTGGAGGCTGCCAACGTGCTTGTGGCTCAACCCTTGTTTGGAGCGGATAAATACTTCCCAAAGCGGCCAGTCTTTCACAGAATCTCGAATTATGAACGATGAATGATGAACGTACCGTTTCACATTTGGGTTCAGGAGTTTTTTGCAACACCCTTTAAAATGGTGGTTTGGCGGCAAAGACCAGATGACGCGTGTTGGCGGCGGCTGAACCCGCCAGTACAGGCAGTTTAAAATGGTGGTTTGGCGGCAAAGACCAGATGACGGGCGTTTTAGAGAGTGCAAAGGTACTATTCGTAAACTTTTATCAACGCTTTTACATCGCCACCCGTCTTTGCATGAAACAGAAAGACGTAGAAAGCCGTATTTTTGTTCCTTCCTTTAACCGCCGTAGCCCAGTACCTACGCCAAAACGGCTTCGGCACTTAACAGGGCGTAGGAAGTTGGATGAAGAACAACCATCATCTTCTATTATACACATAAACTGCTGATAATGAGTCTGAAATATGTATTTGCGTTGGTGCTGGTACTTTTGGCCAGCCAGGCAAACGCCCAGTTGCGCTACGGCTTTAAGACCGGGCTTAACTTTGCCCGCTTCAATGGCCCCAGCGAAGTCGATAAGACTGGCAAATCGCTGGAGACTTGGAAAAACGTGACTGGCTTTCATATTGGGGCCTCTTTTTCCTATCCCTTTACCGATAATTTTGGGCTGCGTGGCGAACTGCTATATTCCAAGCGCGGCGCAAAGTACACCTACGATGGCCAGTCTTACCGCGTGTTCAACCTACCCAATAGCACTACGACGACCATCGGCACGGCCCGTCATTTGGTGAGCATCAATAATTCCTATCTGGACCTGCCGATACTGGCCTACGGACGGGTGGGCGATTTCGAGGTTTCTGGTGGGGGCTACGTGGGGCTGTTGCTACAGACAGTAGGCGATGGCTCGTTGGTTTATCGGGATGCTTCCAACAGTGATTTGCAATTCAATCTGCGCTACAACTACCACAAGGACGACCCCGGCGGCAGCGAGGACGACGGGGAAAAGGTAATCGCCGTGGCCGATGGCCGCCAGTTGGAGCTGCCCAAAACTATTGGGGCCTACTATGACAACCCGACTGACCGGGGCAGTTTGTACAAGACGCTGGACTACGGTCTAATGGGAGGCGTAGCCTATTATTTCAGCAGCTCGCTCTATTTCGGGGTGCGGCTGCAATACGGGCTGGCCGATATTACGAGTAACCGCGCCGACTTTACGCGGGCCAGCCTGGATGGCCAGAACTTGATCTACCGCGACGACAAAGATCGTAATTTTGTGTTGCAGGCCTCGGTTGGCTTTGGATTTTGAATATTTGAGTATTTGATCAATTACTTGATTGTCAAGGGTTTTGGTCAAATCTTCAGATACTCAACTCCTCAAGTACTCGTATTTAACTAATGACCGATCAACTAATCAACCAATAAAATGACACGTTCTACCACTATTTTTCGCTCTTTGCTGGCCTTCTTGCTGCTCCTCAGCCTCTGGTCGGCCTGTAAAAAGACTGATTTTCAGAATGCCGATTTGGGCGACCATTCCGCTGAATTTGCCTTTCCGTTGTTCACCACCGACCTGATCTTGCAGGACCTGTTGGCCCAAGTACTCAATGACTCGCTTTCCAATGATACGTTGGTAATCAATCCCGACGGGACGATGACCTTGTTCTATACCGGCGATGTGGCCGAAAAAAAGGCGACGGACGTTTTCAGTTTCTTCAAGCCCGGCATCATTCCCCTGGTTGACAGTGTTACGGTGCAGACGTTGCCTTTTCCGGAAGGGGTTACTCTCCAAAAAGCCAGCCTAAACGCCGGCAACCTGGGGTTCATTCTCACCAATCAGTTTAATGAAACTCTCACTGGTAGATTTGAAGTGCCACAGTTGACTAAGAATGGACAGGTACTGACTTTTCCATTTTCTATTCCGCCGACTATGGGGCCATCCTGGACTTCGGGGCCAATTGACCTAAACGGCTACACCTTAAGTGGAAACTCCAATAATCTTACCTTTATCTATTACGCGTATTTGCCCGATGGCACCAGAG
>JAYUXG010000285.1:0-10348 GCA_043753125.1 Saprospirales bacterium
ACCTCCTTATCGCGCACCACCGCTGCGGGATTAAACACGTCCTTTTCTTCCCAACGGACTTTATTTTTGCGTATCGGGCACAGGAACTCTGCCTTGCCGTCGGGTTGCATCACTGGATTGTGGGCATCCAGTTTGGTAATGAGCTGGAGCGTCCACGATTCGTCGCTGGGGGCTTTGAAGCGGCGCGAACAAGAGAGGAAGAGAAGACAAAGTAGGCAAAGGGTGATGGTGTGTTTCATAGTAGTGATGTTTGGCCCGACTTTTCGAGTTGGAAACTAAGTATGTCCAAATCTTTTAGCGGAGATAGATACTTTTTTCAAAACACCATGCCAGCCCAGACAAATTCCCGAAAGCCATCGCCTGGTGGGTGTTTTCCCACCAAAATACTGGTCGGCAATTGCAAGGCACTCGCACGGTTTTTCAGGACGGTCAAGTCGCCAGCATGGGGTGTTTCTTTCACTTCGCAGGCCATTTGCTGGTTTAGCACGAAATCAATCTCCTGTCCACTCTTTTTCTGGTAATAGTTTACTTCGCCTTGCCGAAAGAATTGTAAAAATATTTGATTTTCAAACACTTGTCCGCTGCTGGTCTGGGCCAATTGTTGCAATATACCGGTATCCGCAAAGTAGATTTTTTTGCGCTTGGAAATCTCCCGGTCTATGCTGCGCGAAAAAGGGGCGATGGTGTGGATAAAATAGGTCTTTTCCAACAAATCCAAGTAGCCGGTGGTCTTTGTCCGATCAATTCCCAATACAGCGGCGATTTTGGAAATTTCCAACAAAGTACCGCTCCGTGTGGCCAGCAATCGGATGAGCTTGTATAAGGTACCGCTCACTTCAAAATCGGCTACCAAGCGTATATCTAAGTCAATGTAAGAATTGATCACATCTTTCAGGGTGCGGACCTTTTCTTTTTCAGTGGTCGCCAGCACTACATCGGGAAATCCCCCAAAACGAAGGTATTCTTCATACAAGTCCTTGAATTTCAGGTAAATGCCTTGCTGCCAAGGTTGCATGGAAAATCGTTCCAGCACCTCGGTGTTTTCCCCCCGGAACCACAGGAATTCCAGAAAATCCAGCGGGAACAATTCAAAAATATGCTTACGTCCGGCCAGACTTTCCGAAAAGTGATTGCGCAGGTAAAAGGAACTGGAACCGGTTAACAGAAACTTGATCGTAAAAGTATCGTAGAAATACTTGATAATGCTGGTGATGTGTGGCACCAATTGAATTTCATCCAAAGCAATTACAGCGGACTTGGAAAAGTCAATTCCTTGTATTTCCAGGTCAATCTGCACATCCTTATAGGTCAACTGCTGGAAAATGAACCGGTTTTCTACCCGCTCCAGATCCAGATAGATTTTATTGTCATGCGGCACCTTGCCGAGCAGGTAGTGTAGCGCAGTGGATTTTCCCACCCGACGCATCCCGGTGACAACAGTGATGTATTTTTGGTTCAAATGCTCTTCCAATTCGGGAAAAAGACGTCTCGGCAGCATAAATGTGATTTTTTGTAAAATTCTTTTGCACAAAGTTATACTTTGTGCAAAATAAAATAGCACAAAGTCACTTTGGAAGTGCAGTTTTCTCTTGAGATGAGTACTTATTGGTGTTCCGCATAGCCCATCACTTGGTATTGCTCCATCGGGCATGATTTTTTTGCCCTGCCTGTTTTAAACAAGCAAAGCCTACCATGAAAAATATGCTCCTTTTGCTGACCCTATTTCTGGCTATCAATAGCCAAGCCCAGCAAACCACCCTGCCTACTTTGGGCTTAAACCTTGAAAACATCGAATATCCTTTCCCGGTGCATTACATCCGCTTGCAAATACAGGGCGAGGCCTTGAGAATGGCCTATATGGATGTACCCGCCGAAAAGGCAAATGGCAAAACGGTGCTGCTACTGCATGGGAAAAACTTCAATGGTGCCTACTGGGAACAAACCGCTAAGGACCTGGCCAAAAATGGCTATCGGGTGGTGGTGCCCGACCAGATTGGTTTTGGCAAATCCTCCAAACCCCAGCGCATACAGTATACCTTTCAATTGCTGGCGCAAAATACCAAGGCCGTCCTAGACTCACTGGGCATTCAGCAGGTCTCCGTACTTGGGCATTCCATGGGTGGCATGCTGGCTACCCGTTTTACCCTGATGTATCCCAACCGCATAGAAAAACTGGTCTTGGAGAATCCAATTGGGCTGGAGGATTGGAAGGTCAAAGTACCCTACCAAACCGTGGACGACTGGTATCAGGAAGAATTAAAACAAAACTACGAGAAAATCAAGGCTTACCAACAGACCAACTACTACGACGGCCAATGGAAACCCGATTACGACCGCTGGGCGCAGCTGTTGGCCGGTTGGACCACCAATATTGATTACCCCAAAATTGCCTGGAATTCCGCGCTGCTCTACGACATGGTCTTTACCCAACCCGTTTGCTATGAGTTTGAGTACATCCAGATACCCACGCTATTGGTCATTGGGCAGCGGGACCGGACGGCCATCGGTAAAAACAAGGCCCCGGAAGCAGTCAAAAGCACCTTGGGCAACTACCCAGTCTTGGGCAAACTGACCGCCCAAAAGATCAAAAACTCGCAGTTGGTGGAGCTGGAGCAGGTTGGACATTTACCGCATATTGAGGCTTATGAGCGGTTTGTGGGGCCTTTGCTGGCGTTTTTGAAGAAATGAACTCCTGCTTAGGCTATAAATTGCTGCACCCGATGGTAAGCTGTTTCAATCAACTTCGGAGTCATGATTTGCTTCTTTCGCTCGCTCCAACGATGGGTGGCGGCTACAATTTCCATCATTTGAGTCTTGGGGCCAAGCTCTTGGCTAATCCAATGTACTGTAGCCAGCAGCTCTAACCCAAATGGGGATTGAAAACCTTCCATCAGGGCCTCTACCTGATAAAGACGGGTACGTTCAGCAGGGGTACAATACCGTTGCAAAGCTTCGTTGATTTCGGCAGTTTTACCAGGCAACACCCAAAGCGCATCAAAAGGCCGTCCATCGGCTACGCGCACGTCGCCAGCCAACCATGCACCTTCCAATGTGCGAAGCAAATGTTGCAAATTAGGCGCATAAGGCCCATAATGCCCTTTTTGGTAACGAAGATTTAAATCCTTTTGGCCAAAAGACTGCAAAAAGTAAGCTAATTTTTGGACTTCTAAATGAGTAGCTTCAAAACCCAGCACCGCATAGCGTTCGAGCAACCACAACACCATAGCCCGGGCCTTAGTAAGTTTTGCAGCAATATTCGAGGCGGCGGAAACAACTTTGAGCCCGGGTTCAAATAATTGAACATCCAACTCCAAGGCAGACAACTTAAGTAAGATCAAGGGTTTTACCTCGTTCCAATCTAATCCTCCATTGCCACATCCTAAAGGCGGGATGGCAATAGATCTGATGGATAATTCTCGAATTTTCTCTACCAAAGCATCTAATCCAGCAGTTACGAAAGCCAATTGCGAAGGGCTGCGCCAATGTTGTTTAGTAGGAAAATTGATGATAAATTTTGGATTATCGAGTCGTCCTGTTCGGGTAACAAACATTTCGCCAATGCGCACTTCTCCACATTTACAAGCAGCAGCGTACAAGCGATAATTTTCAGCAAATTTTTCCTTAAACTGTAGAGCCACACCTTTGCCCATTACTCCTATTGTGTTGACAGTATTGACCAATGCTTCGGCATTGGACTCCAAAAGATTGCCTTGCAAAAAATTTATCATGTTAAAAAAAATAATTTGGGCGTACTACTGCTTGGAGCAAGCTGGAAGCCACAGACAGAAACCCTTGCACAAACGTAAAGGTTTTTTCGTTGGGGCAAATTATTCCTTCAATACAGTGGATCGGCACTTGACTATGTACGAGGAATTCCGCTTGTTTAAACTCACGCACGGTGCGGGTTGGATCATATTGATCGCCCCATTTTTCGCTCTGAATGGCTGTCCAGTCTAACAAGCCCAAATCTTTATGTTGATTGTAAAAGTTTGCGTAAATCAATTTGGCGTGGCGATCAGAAAAGACAAACTGAAGGCTCTGTTTTACAATGGTCTCCACGGACGAAACAAGATAAATTAAATCCTCTTGTGAGCCGAAGAAATCTGGCACCCGTTTTTTGAAGAGAACGTATAACATGGGAGATTTGGGGCAAAAGTAAAACGGCACGTAATCATTCAATACACCTCCAGGACTCGCTTTTACCTCGGTAATAGCCCGAACATCAATGAGGCTTTGAAAACCAATTTTTACAAAATTTGGGTCCTGAATGGGCGAGCTAGCGCATACTATCCCATTTTTCAAAATAAATGGGAGGTTTTGGTAGTGCGTTGTGCGAAAGATACGAATTTTCTTGCCCTCAAGCATGATGTAAAGATTTCAAAAAAAACTGGCAATATTTTTTAAAAAACCGGAGCCGCCCCAACAATTGGAACGGCTCCGGCTACAAGAACAAACAATTAAGTAAACAACCCGCTTACCCAATAATTCATAATTCATAATTACTTCCCGTGGCACTGCTTATATTTTTTCCCGCTCCCGCAAGGGCAAGGGTCGTTGCGCCCGATCACTTTTTCCCGCACAATGGGTTGCGTCCGCACTGCTGTACCGCCATTTTGCCCGGCGGACATCGCGGCGCGCTGAGCGGCCTGTTGCGTCTCCGTCATCGCCTGTTGGTTGTTCGAGCGGAGGCGGCTGGCCTGGGCGCGGCGTTGCGCTTCCACTTGCTGCTGCTGTTGGGTACGCTGCTGGATTTGCTGCTCATCCGCCAGGGCCAGCGAGCCTTTCAGCAGGAAGGCGGTTACGCTGGAGTTGATGTGGCCGATCAAGCCCTCAAATAGATTGTAGGCCTCCATTTTATAGATCACCAACGGGTCTTTCTGCTCAAAAGAGGCCCCCTGTACCGATTCTTTTAGATCGTCCACGTTGCGCAGGTGTTCCTTCCAGGCATCGTCCAGCAAGGCCAAGGTGGCCACTTTTTCCACGTCGTGCATGATACTCTTGCCATTCGATTGAATGGCCTCCTCCATGTCCGCACTGATATTCAGACCCAGGCTACCATCGCTGAAGGGCACCATAATACGCTTGAAACGGTGGCTTTCGCGAGCATATACATCCTTAATGATCGGTAGCAGCCGGTCGCCGACGAGCTTGCCCTTGTGTTCGTACAAGTCGAGGATTTGCTGCTGGAAAGTGGCCAAAACGGTGTTCATGGGCGCACTTTTGAACCAGGCCGGTTCCATTTCCGGGTCCACGCCGATGACCCGAATGGAGTCCAGCCGGAAAGTATCATAGTCGCCACCAGTGCGATGTACCTGCACCAGTTCGGAGGTAATGGCGGTAAAAGCGTTGTTGATGTCCACCGAAAGACGATCGCCAAACAGCGCGTTGCGGCGTTTCTTGTAAATGGCCTCCCGCTGGATATTCATCACGTCGTCGTATTCCAGCAGGCGCTTACGAATGCCGAAGTTGTTCTCTTCCACCTTGGTTTGGGCGCGTTCGATGGATTTGGTGACCATCGAGTGCTGGATCACGTCGCCCTCTTTGTGGCCCATTTTGTCCATCATCCCGGCAATACGGTCACTTTGAAACAGGCGCATGAGCTGGTCCTCCAGCGATACGTAGAACTGCGACGAACCAGGGTCCCCCTGTCGGCCAGCCCGACCCCGCAACTGGCGGTCCACCCGGCGGCTTTCGTGGCGTTCCGTGCCGATGATAGCCAGACCACCCACTTCTTTTACGCCAGCACCGAGTTTGATGTCCGTACCACGACCGGCCATGTTGGTGGCCAACGTGACTTTGCTGGGCTGCCCGGCCTCGGCTACGATCTCGGCTTCCCGTTGGTGCTGCTTGGCATTCAATACATTGTGTTCAATACCGCGCATTTTCAGCATCCGGCTGAGCAGCTCCGATATTTCGACAGAGGTCGTGCCCACCAAGACCGGGCGGCCCGCGTCGCGGAGTTTTGTGATGTCGTCAATGACGGCGTTGTACTTCTCGCGAGCGGTCTTGAACACCAAATCTTGTTCGTCCTTGCGGGTAATGTTCCGGTTGGTCGGGATGACAACCACGTCCAACTTATAGATGTCCCACAACTCCTTGGCCTCCGTTTCGGCAGTACCGGTCATGCCGGCGAGTTTGTGGTACATCCGGAAATAATTCTGCAAAGTCACCGTGGCGTAGGTCTGCGTAATCTCGCCGACTTTTACCTGTTCCTTGGCCTCAATGGCCTGATGGAGGCCATCGGAGTAGCGGCGGCCTTCCATCACGCGGCCGGTTTGCTCATCCACAATCTTCACCTCCCCTTCCTGCACGATGTACTCGTTGTCATTTTCAAACAACGTGTACGCCTTCAACAGCTGCTGAATGGCGTGTACGCGGCGACTTTTGATGCCATAATCCTGCGACAGTTTTTCTTTGGCCTCTACCTTTTCATCGTGATCCAGTTCCTCGTCCTGATCTATTCTGACCAGTTCCAGGCCAATGTCCGGCATGATGAAAAAACTATCGTCATTGTTGAACTTGGACAGAAACTCCACTCCTTTTTCGGTGAGCTCCACGTTGCGGTTTTTCTCGTCAATCGTGAACAGCAGTTCGCGGTCCACCTCGGGCATCCGCTTGCTATTCTCTTGGAAATACACGTTTTCCGTTTTTTGCAACAGCACCTTGGTCCCTTCTTCGCTGAGAAACTTGACCAGCGGGCGGTACTTGGGCAACGAGCGGTGGGCACGCAACAGGGCGAGGCCGGCACTGCCTTCTTCCGACCCTTTTTTGTCTTCGACAAAGAGCCGCCGGGCCTCGGCAAGAAACTGGGCGGCCAGTTTGCCCTGCTCGTCGTGCAACCGCTTGACGGTCGGGTTGAGCTCCATGTATTCTTGGTCCTCGGCACCCCGGGTGACCGGGCCAGAGATAATGAGCGGCGTCCGCGCATCGTCGATCAGCACCGAGTCCACTTCGTCTACAATAGCGTAATGGTGTTTGCGTTGCACCAGCTCGTCGGGTCCGATTACCATGTTGTCGCGCAGGTAATCGAAGCCGAACTCGGAGTTGGTGCCGAAAGTAATATCGCATTTATACGCCGCAATGCGCTCCTTGGAGTGCGGGCGGTACTTATCGATACAGTCCACCGTGAGCAGCAGGAATTCATAGATCGGGCCGACCCATTCCTGGTCACGGCGGGCCAGGTAGTCGTTCACAGTTACCATGTGGACCCCTTCGCCAGCCAGCGCATTGAGGTAAGCGGGCAGCGTGGCCACGAGGGTCTTACCCTCGCCGGTCGCCATTTCCGCGATCTTGCCATCGTGAAGCACCATGCCACCAAACAGTTGCACATCGTAATGCACCATATTCCAGGTGATCTCACCGCCGCCCGCCGTCCATTGGTTCTTCCAAATTGCTTGGTCGCCCTCGATGGTCACGTAGGGCTTGCCGGACTTGGTCGCCAGCATCCGGTCATGGTCGGTGGCCTGGACGGTCAGCGTAGCATTATGGTAAAAACGATGGCTGGCGACCTTCACCACGGCGAATGCCTCTGGCAAAATGGTGTTCAGCACGTCTTCCAAGGACTTGTCGCGGGTCTTGCGCAACTCATCTACCTCTTTAAACAGACTTTCCTTGTCGTTGAAATCTTCCGCATCCAGGGCCTGTTGGTTGATGGAGGTGATTTCGGCGTCAATATCCTGTAAGTAATCTTGGATACGGGCGCGAAAATCAAGGGTCAGCGCGCGGAGTTCGTCGTTGGAGTATTGCTCGTACTGTTCGAAGTGGTGGTTGATTTCCTCAATTGAGGGCTGGAACTTGGCCAAGTCCCGGTCTTGCTTCGTACCTAGTATTTTTTTAAAAAATCCAAACATTTTGCGGCGAAAATTCAGGTGTATGATGGATAGTGAGGCAAAGCAATTGCACATCGCTCATCGGTCTTGCCGGTTTCCATCCTTCCAAAAAAGGAAGTGCAAAGATAATGGTTTGCTATGGGCGAACGTGCGAGGGCTACACATTTCATTCCAGTGCGGGAAAATGGCCAGATTTTGACAAAATGGCAGGATAGGGGAAGAAGAGCAGAAGAGGTGGCATGGCACCCAGTTTTTCAACTTGTTGACTGACAAAGGTTTGTGTCAAGCAAAAATAAAACAAAAGAAATTGTTTGATAAAACACTAAAAAGTCATATTTTTGCAGACTATAAATAGCATTTTATGCAAAATACCCTTTTTGACATCGAACAGGTTGCGGGTACATCCAGCATCAAACTGCATAATGGTGTCCCCAGTAGATCAGGGGCCAAAAATGCTGTTAGCCGCTATTCTGGACTGAAACAGCAACTTGACCAAGACAAAATTTATAATTGGAATTGGAGGGAGATAGATACGAGGATTACTGTAAAGTCCGAGAGCGATATTTATTTCATGGATTTGTTCTCTGGCGCGGGCGGTATTTCGACTGGTGCGCGGATGGCAGGCCTGAAAAAAATAGCTAGTGTTGAAATTGACCCCGACGCATCTAACACTATCCGCAAGAATTTCCCGGAAAGTGTTCATTTTGAAATGCCGATTGAGCATTTGACCGAAACGATGTTAGATAAAAAATTGGCGGGACAAAAGCCGAACATTATTTTGGGGGGGCCACCCTGCCAAGGCTTTTCGGTGGCTGGTCTGCGCAAACCCGATGACCCACGCAACCAACTTTTCCACCAGTATATTCGGATTGTCAGGCATTTGTAACCAGAGTTTGTAGTGCTGGAAAACGTGCCAGGCATTTTGACGATGGAAAAAGGGTTGGTTTATCAGGAAATAATTCGGCAGTTTGCCGAGGCTGGTTATCCCGATATGACGGTGCGGATTTTGGAAGCGGCCACTTTTGGGGTGCCACAATTGCGGACCCGTGCCATTTTCATCGCCAACCGTTTAGGGTTGAAAAATCCTTATCCAAAAGAGTTGCATGGTCGCACCAATTACAAGCCCATTGAGAGTGCTATTGAGGATTTGAAAGAGGTGCCGCGCTTCGGTTTGCCCAACCATGAATGGACACAGCACGCGCCCGCCTTTGAAGAACGTATTTCTTTGGTGCCACCCGGTGGTTCCCTCTATGAGACCTTCCGCGATGCCTTCAAAAGGCAGTATAAAGGAGTTCCATCAATGACGGTAAAAGAAAATCATGGCGGTTGCCATATCCATTATGAGCTGAACCGCGTCCTTTCGGCACGGGAGATGGCGAGATTACAGACTTTCCCCGATGATTTTATTTTTACAGGTCGGTTCAAGCGTGTTTACTGGCAAGTGGGCAATGCGGTGCCTTGTTTGCTGGCAAAGCATATTGCTTTGGCCGTCAGGTCGGCTCTTTTGCAGCCTTGCTCAGTAGTGCATTAAGGGATCCACGCCATACTGCCATATCGTACCAACCGCAGCCAACACAACCACGCTCTGCAGATTGGCCAACTTTTGGTACATCAACTGGCCAGTTTTTATCTCCGGCGTAAAAATATCTGATACCAAACAGCACTCCTCGCTTGTCAGTCTGAAAACATCGGCGGCACACCTCCCGCTTTTGCTGATTTCGTTGATTGTCAAGCAATTGAAACTTCTGACGAATTTCTGCTTCGGGCATATCATTGGGGTTTTCTGCCCTCGTAATTAGCATCCCAACGTATTTCTGGGAATTTATGATCAGGAATAAGGGCCTTGTTGTTGCCGCTGCCCAGCTCGTAAATATTGAGTTAGTTTAACGCTCGAAGTGCCTTTTTCCTGAAAGTAGCGGAAAAGATTTCATAGCCAGTGGCAGTGGCGCGAGGATGGGCAAGAGCATTCGGTAAGTGTGCTGGCCGACGCGCTTGGTAGCAATGGTATAACCCAGCTCCTTGATATCTTGGATTCTTCGCTGCGGGTTGTTGTTGGACGGAAAGGCACTTGTCCATTCCATTTTTGCCAGTTCATCAAAAAAAGGCTTGGTGACAGTGCGGGTAAGCATATCTGTTTCCCACCAGCCCCTTTCCGTAGCAATCCATTGGACAACTATTTCCGGGGAAAAGAACGGCTGGATATTTTTCAAATACTCCGCTAATGCTGGTTCTGTCTCGAGAAACAATCCCGTGCGCCGGTGTTGAAAAGGAATGTAACCACGCCATTGAAAGGCGGTAAATTCCACTTCGATGTATGATTTGGAGGCTTTTCCATGATCAATAATACCAAATACCTCAATCCCGCTATCTTCTAAAATTCCCCTAAGGAACGTTCATAAAATAAGATCACGATTTAGTGGCACCTTTCGTACAAAGGCGAGAAAGATGAAAATTGACAATCTGGACATAAAAAAGGCATTTTACAGGACGCTCAACGAGCGTCAGCGTCGTCATTTTGC
>JAYUXG010000286.1:0-24558 GCA_043753125.1 Saprospirales bacterium
CTTTTTCCAGCAAAAAAATCTGTTCCTCCACGGTGTCGGCAAGCCGGGTAGCGGCGATATTCAGCTTGGCTTCCATGTGCAGGGCCAGTACGC
The DNA here is from genome assembly GCA_043753125.1 of Saprospirales bacterium. Lineage (GTDB taxonomy): Bacteria > Bacteroidota > Bacteroidia > Chitinophagales > Saprospiraceae > M3007. The sequence goes on from JAYUXG010000286.1 coordinate 94, forward strand.
CGTTGACAAAGGCGGGATTGGAGCCGTTGGCGGGCTTAAAGGCACTGGTTTTTTCCCCGATTTCGGCCAACGTTTTAGTGATTTCCACTAAGGCTTGAGAAGGCGGTGCCGCTAAGACGGCGGCATTGGCTGCATCTTCGTTGGGGTCCAGCGCACGGGCCACCCAGGCAGCGCGGTGTGCGCCCAGCAGGGCAGTCAAGGCGCGCCAGGCCCCCAATTCGAGATCGGGGTCGCCGGAGGCTATCCAGCGGTTTTTCCAGTATTTTTTGCCTTCGGCCAATTCCTGGGCGGTGAGTTCCGATTCGTGGGCCTGCACGAAAAGATTATCGGGATAGACGCGCACCCAAAGCTCGTCGGTGATCAAGCCGGGATTGGACCAGACCGGGCGGAAACGGTATTGTTCGTATAAGTCGCTTTTGGGATTGGTAACGATGGCATTGAAATCTCCCAATGCCGTCTCGATCAGGGTCATGCTGACGCGAAAACGCGGGTTATCGCCGAGGGCGGTTTTCAGGTTTTTAACAGCGGCTTGTAAATCGGTCAAAGCCGTTTGCGACAGGACGACCTGGTGCCGGGCCGCTACCCGGAAATCATCACGGATTTTTTCCAGGTCGGTGTCTACTGCCTGTTCTGTGGCTCCCAGGGCAATTTTTGCCAACAAATTTTGGATGGCCGCCAGCGCAGCATTGGAAAAGGTGAAACTGTAATGGAAGTCCAGCGCGCCGGTGGCCACGATTTCCGCTGCGTCCGTGCCAATGTAGCCGCCGGGGGCCGCTTGGCTTTTTTCGCTGACAAATTGCTGAGTAGCAGCCAATCCAAACTGTTGGCTGACGCTGGCGGTGTTGAACGTGCCTGCTTTTTGGCCAAAAGTATTCAACGCAGCAGTGGTTTGTTGCCACAGCGACTGGAAGTTGCCGACGGACTCGGTGTTGGCCACCAACGCTTTGGCTGACATTTCCTGTAGGCGCAGCACGTTCGGCAGGGCTTTTTTCCGCGCCGTCCGGATTTGGTTGAAGTGTTCCAACTCGCTGCGGTTGGCTTTTTCAGTGTTCAGCCACAACCGGGCGGCACTGAACGTCATGCTTGTGACATCGGCTTGGGCTATTTCCTGTACAAAACGCAGCCTGGGTACCACTACTTCTTCAAAAGCGGCAAAAAGCGGCACGAATTGCTGCTGTACGGTATCCGGGATACTTTGGACAAAAGTTTTCCAGGGAGCATCCTTGTGGAGCGGCTCCAACCAGTCGGATATTTCATCGCACCGCTGGCGGATATGGGCGTGCAGGTCGATGATGCGGTTGAGCTGCGCTTTTTCGATTTTCCGGATACGCTCGGCCTGCCAGACATTGAATTGGTATTGCCGCCGGATATCGGCCAGCAGTGCTTCGACGAAGCTGTAGAGGTCACGCTTGTTTTTCGGGTTGGTGTACGGGATTCTCCCGGCGGCGAGTTGGTCGAGGCGGTTGGCAAGCTTGCGGAAATCGTCGAGGTAGGTGCGGGCGTTGTCTGCGGTGGCGTCCGGCACGGTGGGGGCGTCGGTAATGGTTTTGGCAATGTTTTGGCAGGTTTCCCGGATGCCCTCGGCCAGGTTGGGCGGGTCGGAGGCGGGCAGTTTTTCGGCGGCATCCCGCAGCTCGGCCGTAAGGTTGACGAGCATGTCGCGGTGTTGGCGGGTGAGGTCGCCAAGGTTCGCCAAGTCGGCGAGGATGCCCTGCGCACTGCTCTGTGACGCGTGGAACCACAGTGGGTCGGGCTGCGGATCGAAGAGCCGCACGGTGAGGGCCACCGTCTTTTCCACGATGCTGCCGAAGATGCCGAACTGCTGCGTTGTGGTGGGCTGCTCGCGGGTCATGAAGCGGGTCTCGAGCCGCAAGGGCAGAAGCAGGAACGGCACATCATCGGTCATGGCGCGCACAGTCTGGCGCACTTCGTCGAGCAGGGGGTCTTGGAAATCTTTGGCGATGACCATAAGTGGTGTCGGTGTATTGGTTAATTGGCTGTTAGGGCCAAGGTGTAAGGTGCTTTTGTCATCCTGACGGGAATCGTCCACACCACGGTGTACTCTGCGGCGTATTTCGTAGAGTGGACGGTTCCCGTCAGGATGACAAAGGGGGGTGTTCTAAGAGGTGTTCTGTAATGCGAACAGTTCCCGGCAGGATGACAAACGTAGCATGAAAACATATAGTTAAATCGTAACCAGTCAACCAATAAACTAATCCTCCAGCATCTCGTCGGCGTGCCGCGCGAAAATCACCGGGTTCTGAAAAAGAATAGAGGCCATGTCCGCTGCATTGTCGGCCCAAGTGGGGTTGGGCTGGCCAGCAGGCGGCGATTGAATAGTGATGTTTTTAGAAAAGTTGAGATTGTATTCCCCCAAATCGGCGGGGACACTTACCAGATGTTCCCAGGTCAGGTCGGGCCAGGTTACTGGTTTACCTGGCGGGGGCATGGGCGTGCCGCCGATGGAATCTTGGTAGTCATCCAGCCCAAACTTGGTCTGGCCAGGGCGTTCCTTGAAGACGAAAAACCAGCCAGGTTTTTTCCCTCCAGGATTGGCAAACGGGGTGCGGATGCGTTCGCCCCGCGCCTCCTCCACCCCAAGCGCAAAGCCAAACAGAAAAATATCGGGCTCCAGCTCGGCACTGAAAATCGGAAAACGGACATTACTTTCATCGGCAGGCTCGGCCAGTTTGCGGGGCTTTGCGGCGTTGGCGGAGTCGTAGGCGGCTTTTTGGGCGTACACGATGGTGTTGGGGTACTTGATGAACAGGTCGCCGCGCACCACCAGCACAAGGTTTTCGCCACTGCGGACGGCATTTTCGCCGAGGTCGTTCCGCCATTTATGCATCTCCCGAATGTCGAGTTTCTGCTCCTCGTTGGTTTCCAAAATGTTGTCGGCAGCATCCCAGAACTGCCGGAAACAGGAGCCGCGCTGGTCAGTCGGGAACTCGCGCCATAGCAGCTCGCGGGCCATTTCGTGGTTCATGCCCGCCAGAAAGGACTCGATGAAGGCCTGGTTGCTGAGCATCAGTGTAACGGAGTTTTGGGGTAGCTTGGCGACGTTGGGCAGAATGTAGTCCTGGGACAGTTTCTTGGCGTGTTTATAGGTCGGCTCCGGGAAAACTGGGTATTTCATCACCGGCTTTAAGGTGGGCAATTGCTTTAGTACTCCGTTGATCCAAATGCGGATGCTGTGCCGCACTTTCAGGTCGAGGGTGTAAGCGGGATGCAGTTTTTGCTGTACGTCCTGGCGCATACCAGCTACACTGGTGGCCAATTGCGGGCGTACGACGGGCATAGTCAGGCCGCTGATGTTGGCATTTAAGGCTTCCACGCCTTTCAAAAAATCGGCTGCATCGTTGAAGGCAGTCACGGTCGCGATCCTACGCAAATCGGAGGCTTCGCCAGTACGTTTGAGCAGGGCATTGCCAATCAATTTGTTGTTTGCGCCAGCACCAAACACCGATTCATAGCTGTTTCTTTCAAAAGACAGGGCGCGCAGTCCATCTTCGGACTGTGTGGTTTGCAAACCGTTGATGAGGCTGGTAGCCAGGTTTTGGGCAGCGGCATCCAGTCCGGTGCTGGCCAGTGCGTTGGTCAGATCGGTTTGGAGGGCCGCCACGGGCTGGGTCAAATCGGCATTCTCCAACAAATTGGCCACCGTTTGGCGAGCCGCCAAGTTGGGCTGGCTGGAAAATTGCAGGCTTTGGGCTTGCACAAAATCAAAAGCGGCAACGGTTTGCACGACGCTCTCCGGGGCGGTTTTCAGCACGGCGGCAGTGATGCCCACGGCATTGGTCTCGCCACCAATATTGAATTTTTTCAAAATATTGGCCTGTAGCGCGACGGGGCTGTCGGCGGTTTTTTCAAAAACACGCTGTACATTGCTTTGCGGGCGAGTCATTTTCCGAAAGGAGGCACTTTGCGCCGCCAGTGGAATACGGCTGTCGCGGATCTCGAAACGAGCGGTTTTGGGTGCACCATCGCGTTTGGCGAAGCCCTGCAAAGCGGCGGTCATAGTCAAAAATTTGTCGTCCGTCGCTTGCACCAAGTGCTTGGCATACATCCAGTTAGCCACCTGTTTGGCCATGATGCCTTCCCGGATTTTGCGATTGGCCTCGTTAATTTGATCGACTTGCTGCCAGGCGCGGTGCATTAAATCTTCCTGGTGGTCGCGCACCGCTTGGGTGCCAATGCCGCCACCCGCCCGTCGGCGCGGGTCAAGGTTTAATGTCTCCACCCAGGTGGGGTTGCCGACATCGCCGAGGCGGCGGAGCAGGGCGTGCCAGTAGCCATACGTGGGCGGCGCAACGATGGGGTCGTCCGCCACGGAACCCTCGTAAAACGGGTTATAGGTCTCTGCACCGTTGTTGTCCACCCCATTGTTACTTTCGGTGAGGTCGGCGGAGAGATTCAGCACGTTGCGCAGATGATCGATAAAATCTTGGTCGTTTGCATCGTCCTCGCCGTCGGTGAGGGCAGGAAAAGGCTTGGCTTGGAATAGCGGCGGGATCAAAGCACCCTCGAAACCAATGGTATGCGAGGATGCTATGCCGTCCAGGCCGTAGCCAGGGGCTTGGATGTCCATGGCCAGGGCACCCGTGTCGGCCTTGGTTTCAATGGGTTTTAAGATGGTCACGAGGGTCTCAAAATCGCCGCCTGCGCCAGTGCTGAAGTGCCAGTGGAAATACACCGGGAAATCTTGGGGGCGCGGCTGGGTCGAGGCTTGCATGGCACCTTTTGTCCACGCGGGCATTTGGGCTTTTATGCCCGCCGGTTCAAGGCCCAGTCCGGCCCGGCGTCCCGTCTCAAAAGCGGGCAGTACAAAGGCGGTGTAGGGCGTGTTTTTAACCAATTTCCGGGGTGACAGCAGACGGGAAAAGCCGTGGTCGGGATCGGCATGCAGGGTCGCGGCCACCTCAGAGGGGTTATTCAGCGGGTGCGAAATCTGCACGTGGGCCCAGGCCCAGGTTTCAGTATGGGGGGGCAGCACGGTATCAATTATCTCCGGTTTGATGTTCAGGATGGGTAGCCCTTTAGTGGGGACGGTGAGGGTAAATTCGTCGTCCTTCAACACGACGAGAGCCAGCCAGGGGCGCAGCCGACGGTCGTTGCTGCCGGGGCCAGCGGGGGTGAAACGCCAGGGGAAATCTTCCTCGTAGAATTCGATGTAGGGCAGCAGATTGGTCTCGAAATTGGGGATGCCCCGTGCCGGAAAAGTGCGGATGATGGCGCGTGGATTGATACCCATTACGTCGCCGGGGCCGATAAGCTGCACGTTTTTGGTGACCTCATGGTCGTGCGTGGCCGCATCGTGGCCGGTGTCGCGCACCACGAGGTCTATTTTCAGGGCCGCCCGCTCCACGGCCGGGCTGTCGGCAGCACCCAGAGTGTCAGCTTCGGCGATCTTGGCGGCAAGGCCCTGGCGGAGCCAGGGGAGGAACGAGTAGTGGGCTAGTGTTTCGGCCATGTGGACAGAGCGTTGATTGGTTTATTGGTTGAGTAGTCGTGGAGTACGCGACCCCCACCCCTAACCCCTCCCCCAAAAGGGAGGGGACCTGATCCTAGTGCTTTTTATTGATTTTTTCTACCATAATAAAATTTGGTTCAGGAATCTCGATCTTTTACATAATATTCTGAAAGTCAACTTTTTATTGAAATTTTTCGGGTTGTTTTCATTCCAAAAAATCTATTTGATCAAGGTTTTGACAATCTATAAGAAAAGCACCACAATCAAGTTCCCCTCCCTTTTGGGGGAGGGGTTAGGGGTGAGGTCATAGTGCCATTTGATACGCCTCTACCACCCTCAGTTTTCCCTTCAAACCAGCGTCGGTATGCAAAATAGACTGCAACATCTCATCCGCCTCCGCCTTGCCACCGCCAGCAAAACCGGGGTGGGCAAACGCCGTCATCGTCTCCGTGTCCATGATAGCAAACTGCCCAGCCGTGTCCACTTTAACCGCCTGCGGTGATGTAGTGGCGGATCGCCTGACCTTGTTTTCCTGCGACAAGGCTGACTTGCCGATGGCCCCACTCAGGGCCATTTTGCTAAACCAGTCGACGCGGTAAGTCATTTTTCCCAACGATAATGCTTGAAACAGCACCAATGGCGTACCAGCCTCATCGTCGAAATCGGAGGCATGGACCTCATATTCGACGCGGCGGTTAATGGCATAGTTGGCCCGGATCTCGTCGGTTTCGCGGATGCGGACCCCGCTGTTTTGCGGAGCGTAGGATGGCGATTTCAGTTTGTCGTCGTCGGACATGGTCTTGAAATTCGCCGGGGCGAACGAATCCTGCACGGCGTTGGCGGCCACATCGGTGTTTTCAATGCGCACGGCGGCCACACTGGCACGTTTGATATCCTGCGGATTGTTGTCGCCAAAACGAGTGATGTCCAGATCGAGCGGCAGGATATTTTGCCGGATACTCAACGAGCCAAATGATTGGAGCAGCAGGAAACCTTCCGGCAATTTTAATTCGCGCAGGCTCACTAAGTCGAAACGGTTGGCTGGTATTTCGGTCGTCCAGTTCCGATCCTGTTGCAGGGCTTCGAGCAGGCGCGGCAACACCTGGATGTCGGGCAGGGCCTCCTGGCGTTCCTCGCCCCACTGGATGCGGAAACTGACGGTGATCTCGAAAAACAAAATACTGATCGAACCCGTACCGCTGGCAATCCAAGGCGTGGGCCCTTCCAGTTGGAAATCCAGACGGATGGAGAACAAGGTGGTGCTACCCGCTTTAATCGCCACGCTCGCGTAGATATGAGCGATGAACTTGAAGGGCGAAAACTGGAACAGCACGTCAAAGCCCAGCATCCCCTCGACGCTGAAACCGGCAGCTTCAGCCCGCAATTCGACCTTGGCCCCGAACTGCACGGTGTTAGAGGTAACTGCAAAATAAGTGGTGCAGGCAAGGCGCGGATTATCAGGTAAAATGACCAGACCGAGCCGCTTCATGTTGGTTAGTCCGGCGGGCGGCGTAAAGGCTGGGTGGAAACCGCCGACCGACAGCAAGAACATCTTTTCTGCTCCCCAATTGAGCCGCACCGCCATGTCGCCTTCCAGCGTAAAGGTCAGGATGCGGCTGCCGAACAGGCTGGCATCGAAGGAAAGCTCTCCTTTTTCAAAATCGATGATGCCCACGAAATTGACCTGAATACGCAGAATGGCGGCCTCTTCGGTGGGCAGCACGATCTTCAACACGCCGAGGATGGCGATGCGCACCGGGTTGGCAAACTCCACAATCAACCCAAAATCGATGATGACCAGCGACGGCACCCCCCAAGTGATGCGCAGCATAAAGCCGAGGATGAACTGGTCCTGCTTCGGCGGGAAAATGGTGCGGATGTCGCTGATGATGCGGGTGATATTCTGGATCACGTTCTCGGGGAACATGATATTGTCCACTGCACCGTTGCGTACCCCCTCGCGCAGGGCTTCCGTATTGATCGTTCGGTTGATGCCGATAAGGCCCCCCAAACCGCTGAGGAAGAAGCCCATACTCAGCGAAATACCGGGCGAAAACGTCACGGCAACGATCAGCAGCAGCGAAAAACCCTTGGAGCCATCGGGGAAACGGGTGGTGATAACCGCGATGGCGGTGACTTGAATTGTATCCAGCACGCTCAATTCGAGTGCTCCTGCGTACTGCTCATTTTCGGGATCGAACAAAATGTAGCCGCCGCCGCGCACCACCCCCGCGTCCAGCGACAATCCGATGCCAGTGGGTGGCTTGAAGCCGAGGTCGAATTGCGCCGGGCCGAGGTTGCCGCCGCCAGTCGGGAAGGAAAGCGTAAAAGTCAGGCCCATATTTTCCACCACTGCCTGGAAAGGGCCGAGGTCTAGTTTGATGTTGGCTCCCGCGCTGAGCGGGAACTTGCCGTCGGCGGGCCGTATGCCAAGCAGTAAGCCTTGGATTTCGATAGGCCCCAGCGCGATGTGAGCTGGTATGGGAATCTCCAAGGCCACGCCGCCCCGGAAATAAACGCCGCCCGCTAGCGTGATGCCGATGCCCAAACTGAACGTAATATCCAGACTAACGCCGGACAGCACGGTTTGCAAAAAACCGTCAGAGTCGCCGGTGCCGATGACAATCTTGGCCTCGTTGATGCCAAACTCAAAACCAATATCACTTGTTCCCTGTCTTTTTAGGGCAAAAATGGCCGTTTCAAAGCCCTTTAAAGAAAAACGGGAGCCACCGGGATCGCCGAACAACATTAGTTCCTCTTCGCCCGCCCGCTTGCGCAGGGTAAGCCGAAGGCTGCCCTCGCCGACATCGGCGGGCGCACTGAAAGCATTGGTGGAGATTTCCAGCCCAGAGTCCGGGCGGGCGATCAGGGCGATGGCATTGGAGAGGTCAAAAGTGCTTTCAAATTCGACGACGAAATTTTCATTGAGGTTAAAAGCCATTTCGGCACCGCCACTGAGGTAGGGCATCAAGGCGAGGCCCTTCTTCTTACCGCCGCTGGCCATGGCACCCGCGATGAGCAGCCCAAACTGGCTGTACATCTCCGGCGTGTCGCCCGCCGTGAAGATTGGGATGCGGATCTCGACATCATTACCCAGTAATCCCCGACTAGCGGGGTTGGGATGGTAAATGCCGCCCGGCAGCACGAATCCACGCAGCACCCGTTCGAGCCGGTTGAGGAAAAGTGTATCGTCGAAGTTCGATTCCCAATGATAGATAGTTTCGGCCAAAGTGCCGGGGCGGGAGAAATAATCGGGCAATCGCTCCCAGTTTATTCTGCGTAGGGTAAAGGCGGGTTGGGAGTGCGTGGCATCAGCGGGCATGGGAATCTCGTCGGTGATGCCCAGCAACAACAGGAAGGAATACGGCCCGGAGTGATGGAGTTCCAGATACTTGGAGAGCAGATAATCCAGTATGCGGCGCGGCAGTTCGCCGATGGGGGCATTGGCCGGGAGGCTAAGCTGGCTACCCAGGTCGCCCAGTTTGCTGGCCACGTCGCTCACGTTGCTGATGATTTTACCCACTGCTTCGAGACGGGCGTCGTCGTTCGCAGCGTCCACCAAATCCACCACCGCCTCGGCCAAGGAAGCCACCTTGCTAATCAACTGGGCGGGCAAAGCGGCAAAATTCTGCGCACCGGGCAGCGCATAGCCCAGCTCGGCCATCAGCCGCGTGACGCGATCCGGCGAGTCCACCTGTTGCAGCGGCGCGATGGCGTTGGAGACTTCGCGTAATGCGTTGTTGAGAAGATTGTCCGCCATGGGTTGGGTTGATTAGTTGACTAGTTAATTAGTTGACTGGTTGACTAGTGCATTGTTCAATAACTTACTAGTGCATGGTAATTTTAGTTCATTGTTTTTAAGAATAAGTGAACAATAAATTAGCACAATGTTGCTTATCTGAGTTGTCATTCCGACGATAGGAGAAAACTACTCAAGTAGTTGATTATCAATTACACCGGAGTGGATTCCTCCTGCCGTCGGAATGACACTCAGGGTGGTGAAAGTTCTTAAGTTATTCTTTCCACGTTCCTTAAATAATTTACAGGCCTAACACGGTCAATTATTTTAAGCCAATTATGCTCCAGAAAACTAATTACCCGATTAACCAATCAACTAATTACTCAGTTAACCAGTTAACAAATAACCACCTCACGGCACCGACTTAATATGTTGATGGTACTCAAAATTGGGGTTCGTCGCCAAGTGCGTCCCCGTACGGTCATCGGACAAGGCGGCCATCTGGATTATACGGCCCAAATCGGTCAGGGTGATTCCGCCGCCGCTGCCGTTTTGGGAGAGGCCGTCGAAATTGGGGGCCAGTGTGTTCACCTGGCTGCCCGCAGGCAGCAGATCGGCCCAGTGGATGCGCATGAAGCTGCGCAAGGCTTCTTCGCGCACCGCCCGCAGGAAAATGTAGCGTACGGTTCTCTCGTCGGCGGCGGCCTGCACGAAAAGCGGCAATCCGATGAACAGCATATACAAGAACCCGCCCGCCGGGGCCGACATTTTGGTCTGGATAGCCGCCAGGAACGGCGCGATGTTTGGATGCGTGGTGGCGTGGGTTTTTAGTTGGCCAATGCTGGTCTGCAAATAACTCAGCGTCAGCGGATTGGGAGCGGCGGGCAGGGCTTGACCCAAAGAAGTAGCCACTGCTTGGATGGCAGTGAGGCTGGTCGTCAAGTTCGCGGGTGGCGAGGTGGCGGTGAGGGTACTCACCCCCCGTTCGGCGGCCCGCAAAGCGGGAATGTGCGGCAAAACAGTGGTGGCAAACGTGGTCAAATCAGTAGGCGAAGGAATGGCCGGACTCAGCAGATTGAACATTTCAGCCAGTCGCGCCACCGCCGCCGGGTAATCCAGGGTCGTGAAATTGCGCAACCGGACCGGGTCCATCGCCAGCGCGGGAATTTGGTTTCGCCACGCAAATTCGAGGAATTCGAGTGGATCGCCGGAGGCCAGTCTCTGCCAGAATGCGACGTGGGCATTGATGCCGATGCGGCCCGCCCAGTTGGAGAATTCGCGCTGCACGTCGCCGCTGGTAAAGCCCGCCCCGCCGCCGGTGAAGATGCCGCGCATGGAATCTTCCCGCAGCGTTTTTTCCTGGTCCGGGGTGGGGCTGCCAGTCACCGTGCCATCCGAGCGGGTGCCGGGCAAGGTAAAACTCTGGAACCATTCCGGGGCACTCACGGTAGGCTTCACAGTGGCCGATGAGCCGAAAAAGTCCCGCACTGCGTTCATGTAGCGCATATCCTGCCCCACCCGGCAGCCCCGAATATCGACAAAGCTGCCAGCCCCGAAACGAGACTTTACGGTGGCCAGGGTTGTTCGGAAAGGGTCGTGGTTTTGCAGGTACACGGCATCGCCTACGTCGCGGCCAAAAGTAAAGGACGAAAACGGGAAAGGCAACTGCCCAAGGGTCATGGCGACGATGGCATCCCGAAAAGCGGTCACCTGCGCCTCAATACGGCTCCCGGTGACCAATGCCGGCATCAACTCATTGATTTTCTGGGTCAGGAAGCTTTGGAAAAATGTCTTGACCAAGGCTGGGATGGGGATGGTGGTCAAGCCAGCACCCAATTCAATGGTCACGCTGGGATCGCTGAATAGGAACAAGTCGCTGCAATAGCGGAAGAAAGTGAGCAATTGGCCGGTCGGCAGGCTTGTCCTGACACTGAATGGATTGAGCAGGGCGGCGGCATTGGGCCGTGTCCGCAAAGTCAAAAGTACCGCCTGCCACATCGGAGCCGTAGCCGATGCATCGGCCGGATCAGTCCTCACCGAATCATTGGAGTGAAAATTATACGTATTTCTGGACAAGCGGTCTTCAAAAAAAGCTTTCAGCCCTTCCGCATCAGAAATGCCGAACTTGAAATGCCACCATTCGGTCTGCCGGGTGGTTTGTCCATTGAAAAACGGCATCATGATGGCGGAAATATGGCCGTCCTCTTCCAAACTAAAGTGCGAAACAATGCGAATGCGCTGTAATGCGGTGGTCGGCGTACTGAGGCGGGTAATGATGTCCTGGAACGAAGGCACCGTCTGCGGGTTCAGGCCATAGGTCTCATGATAGGCAAAAGCCTGAGCAATGAAGCCATTGTCAGTCGGCGTGGGGGTGGCGATGAAAGTCTGTTCCGGTATTTTTTCAAACGACCCGATGTTCGGGGGCGTACCAGGGGCCGGGGGCGTGCCTGGCGTGCCGCCCGCTCCAGCGGCGGGCAAAGGCGGCACAAAGGCCCAGACGGGGTTTGACATCAGCCCACGAATGCGGGCCTTGATACCGTCCTCTTGGTACTCCGAGATCAGCCGCTCCGTTTTGGCGCGGTCACCGAGCAGGGCTTGCATGGCCTGCCCGTTGAAATATTCGTCGCGCAAGCGTTCCAGCACCGTTTTACACATCCGAAAATGTGTTTTCGGGAAACGCAGCAGATTGAACAGGTCAACTTTATCCGGTTCGGTGAGTGCATTGAACGCAGTGCGGATGCCAGTCAGGGCAGTGGTACGGGCCCGTCCGCGAGCGGGGATTTGTACAAAAGGAATATAGGGCACGGCGGGTGCGGTGCCGTTTTTGTTCAGGCACATGGCCAGCAGGTGCGGCCTGCACTCCGCCACGCCGATGCCGTTTTCGGCCACGGACAGGAAATTGGCGTGCTGGCCGTTGTTGATCTCACGGGCTGCGTTTTCCAAACGCACATTGCGCACCACCTGCGATGATTGCGGGATGCGTAGCGTGACCGAGTAGGCGATAGATAGCAGGAGCTTATCCAGCAAGGCATCGCTGGCGGGTGGGGCAATGGCATCGGCGTAGCGGCGCAGGTCGTTGATAAGCTCGCGGCTGGTCTCGGGGTGGGCGGCCAACGGGCTGGTGGCCTCGTCTTCGTCGATCTTTTGTTCCAACCCCGTAAACAACGGCACCACTTGTTGCGATAGGGCCACGGTGGCGAGGGTAGCACCGGCCGCGTCCAGCACGTTCACGCTGACGGCCAGGGTGCCGAGGTTTTGCGGTGTGTATTCGAGGATGCCCGCGTCGGTGCGCTGCGTATGTGCGGTACCCGCGTCATTGATGCTCCAGTCGTACTGCCCGATGGTGGCGGGCAGCGCGGGAGCGGCCACACCATCCACCAACACTACATAGTGCTGCATTCGCTCCCGGATCACGGGGTCGGTGAGGTACGAAATAAGGTAGATATTGGCGTTGGCCGCCGCCGTGGCGGACTGGCCTAGTTCGGCTGCGCTAAACCCCGGCGGCAGACGACTCTCCGTTTTCCTGACTGGCATGGCCTGAATGAATTTTCCGATCCCGATCAAAGAGGCGGGACAGGTGGTGCCAATTTTCTAATGCGTTAAATATTAACGCACTAGATAGAGAATGTTCTGATCTTAGGCTGTTTTGGAAAATAGCGTACAGCTGTGCCGCAAATGCTGTGGCACGAGGAGTGGGCGATCAAGGAGAAGGGGAGCAGTAAGGGGTCAACTGGGGAGCAGCTGGCCGTGCGGCCAGCACAGGGAAGAGAAGATTGCATCGGTAACTATTTAGATATTGGATTAAGGAAGAAAGTGCAGCAAATCTATGCACTTTGGGCTATATACAAAATATTTGGCGGCTTATTTTTGATAAAAAAATTCTTAGTTGTTTGAAAAGGCGGTTAGGTGGAGCAAAATAGGCGTGATCAATCTTTTAGAAGGGCCAAGTCAAATTGGAAGCCCGGCAATACTTCTTCTCCGGAAAGTTTTTGGCCCACCCCTTCGATGTTCTCTACTGTGCCATCGGCTCGGTAAATCCAAGCGGATGGGATAGCCGGGTCAAGCAGCCACGCCAAACGGACACCATTGGCCATCCAGATGTTAGTCATTTTTTCCTTCAACTCTTGTAATGAGTCGCTTGGACTGCGCACTTCGATAACAAAGTCAGGAACAATTTTGGCAAATGACTTCCTTTCCCGTGCGGACAGTTGGTTATATCTCTCGTGGGCAATCCACGAAGCATCGGGCATCCGCTTTTCACCATCGGGCAGGGTAAACATGGTGGAGGAACTGAATGTCCGACCAAGATTCGACTGACGGTTCCAAATCGTAACATCGGTGATCACCTCACCTTCCTGATTTCCGGATTCAAGGGAGACTGGAGGCATGACGAGTACATTTCCGTATTTGTCTTGTTCAATTTTGAGGGTAGGGTTTTCCCGGCAAAAAGCGTAAAACGCTTCGTCGCTCATTCTTTCCGACTGGAAATGGCGAATCTCCCATTCGCCAAAACGAAGGGTTATTTTACCATTCTTGGGTGGGGGGGTGAACGTTTCCGTGTCCATGCTTGCCTTAATTTTGAACGAGATTTAAGCCAAAAATACGGTTGGTTATCGAAAAATTAAACGATATCAATCATTCTGCTCTTCCTCTTAGCCTACCTTGCCAGATATTTCACCTATTCTGATTATGTCCAATCCAAATTTGGCAAAATCGCCGAAACAGTGGACGGCGAGGTCATGGTGAATAGACTCCAGCACTTCATCGTGCTGGGCAAACCGGGCGCGGGCAAAACAACTTATCTGTGCTATCTAACGTAGAAAAATAAGATCAGGAAATTGCTTTCAACGTTTCCATAAACTCCTCCAACGTCAGTATTTCAATCTTAGGAAAATCCAGACTTTTCAAAACCCGAAAAACCTTGTCATCCGAGACCAAAAAATGCGCATTGGCTGCAAAAGCACAATCCACGAACTTATTGTCGTCTAAATCGGCGATGATATTAAAGCGGAAGAAAACCTTTTTTTTGTGAACATAGCTCGAGGTAGTGAGCGCATCAAGCAGCACAGTCGCCGTAGATTGGCTATAAAATTCAGTAATTTTCTCTTCGTATTCAAGCAGGATTTCAGTGGTTACGCAAAGTTCATATTTGCCTGAAATCAAATTTCGCAGAACACCCTGATAGGCAGCCTTCGGGAAAGCGCATTCAACACCACATTGGTATCCAACACCAAACGGGGTTTTTCATTGGGATTCATTTAACTTTTGTTGGAAAGATTTAGCAGTATAGCCTTTTGCTTCCCAAGCCTGATCGGCTTCCAGAAAGGCTTTTTCCAGTAAGTACTTGGCAATCATATCGCGGATAATCAGCAGATCTGCCTCTGGGATTTGCCGGGCGAATAGCTTCAGCAGTTCTACTTGCAGATTGGTCAATGGTGGGTGTACGGCGGCGGCATTCATACGTCCTAAATTTTTGATACGCAAAGTTACATAAAAGCGGCTTGCCAGGCAAATTATACCTGACAAGCCGCCTCTACAGCATATATGTTCAACCCCTACACGTCCGCCAACACCTTAGTCACTACTTCCTTCCCGTTCATCATCGACTTCCGGCCAAAAAGCAGTCCGGCCGCGTCGGCGTCAATCAGGATCGTATCGCCTTTGGCGTAGTTGCCCGCCAGCACGTGCTTGGCCAATTCGTTGATGAGCTCGCGCTGCAACGTCCGTTTGAGCGGACGGGCACCGAACTGCGGGTCGTACCCGTGTTCGGTCAGCATATTGGCGGCCGCGTCGGTCAGGTCCAGGTCCAGGTCCTGCCGGTCCAGCATGACTCGGATATCGGCGGTGAGCAGGTCCAAAATCCGGCGAATCTGGCTCTTTTGCAATGGGTGAAACACGATCACTTCGTCAATCCGGTTCAAGAATTCGGGGCGAAGAGTGGTTTTCAGCGCGTCCATCACCTCGCTCTTGGCGGTGTCGAATATCTCGTGCTGGCGTTTTTCCGGCATGGTATCGAAATCCTCGAAGGCCTCCATGATACGGTCGCTGGCCAGGTTGGAAGTCATGATGATGATGGTGTTCTTGAAGTTTGCCGTCCGGCCCTTGTTGTCGGTTAGGCGGCCATCATCAAGCACTTGCAGCAGGATATTGAAGGTGTCGGGGTGCGCCTTTTCGATTTCGTCCAGTAGCACGATAGAGTACGGGCGGCGGCGCACCGCTTCGGTGAGCTGACCACCTTCGTCGTAGCCCACGTAGCCCGGAGGCGCACCAACCAGACGGCTTACGCTGTGCTTTTCCTGATATTCGCTCATGTCAATCCGCGTGATGGCCTTTTCGTCGTCGAACAGCACATCGGCCAAGCCTTTAGCGAGTTCAGTCTTACCCACGCCGGTCGGGCCACAGAAAATAAACGAACCAATAGGCTTGTCCGGGTCGCTCAGGCCCGCCCGATTGCGACGAATCGCATCCGATACGGCTTCCACGGCCTCGTTTTGCCCGATCACCCGCTGGTGCAATTCGGCCTCCAAGTGCAACAGCCGCTCGCGCTCGCCTTTCATCATCTTGGAGACCGGAATGCCCGTCCAGCGGGCCACCACGTCGGCAATGTCGTTGGCGGTTACGGTCTGGGTGGTGGTGCGGTTCTCCGGGGCGATTTCCGCCAACTTATCTTCAGCGGCGCGCAAAAAGGCTTCCTGCTTGGGAATGTCCTCAAATTTAATCTTCGAGGCCTGTTCCAGGTTGCCTTCCCGTTCGCTGCGCTGGTATTGCAGGTGCAGTTCCTCCATCTTCTGCTTGCTGCTTTGGATGGATTCCACGATTTCTTTTTCCGACTGCCAGGTACCGCGCAGGGCATCCGCTTTTTCGCGCAATTCCTCAATCTGCTTGTTCATATTGGCCAACTTGCGCTCGTCCTTCTCCCGCTTGATGGCCTCGCGTTCGATCTCGAGTTGACGGACTTTGCGGTCAATCTCGTCGATTTCCTCTGGCACGGAATCCAGTTCCAAACGCAGTTTGGCGGCAGCCTCATCAATCAAGTCAATGGCTTTGTCCGGCAGTTTGCGCTCCGAAATGTAGCGGTGTGAGAGCTCGGCGGCGGCAATGACGGCCTCGTCCAGAATCTGCACCTTGTGGTAGTTCTCGTATTTTTCCCGGATGCCGCGCAGGATAGAGATGGTGTCTTCTACGCTTGGTTCGTCCACATAGACGGCTTGAAAACGGCGTTCCAAAGCCTTGTCCGACTCGAAATATTTCTGGTATTCGTCCAGCGTAGTCGCGCCGATGGTGCGGAGCTCGCCCCGCGCCAGGGCCGGTTTCAGGATGTTAGCCGCATCCATCGCGCCCTGGCCACCGCCCGCACCGACCAATGTATGTATCTCATCAATAAACAGGATGACCCGCCCCTCCGAGTCCACGACCTCCTTGATGACTGCTTTCAGGCGTTCTTCAAACTCGCCTTTGTACTTCGCCCCGGCGATTAGAGCGGCCATATCCAGCGAAAATATCCTTTTGGAAGCCAGATTTTCCGGTACGTCCTGCTGGACAATACGCCAAGCGATGCCCTCCACAATGGCCGTCTTACCTACTCCCGGATCACCAATGATGACGGGGTTGTTCTTCTTCCGACGGCTCAAAATGTGCAGCACGCGGCGCATTTCCTCATCGCGCCCAATGACGGGATCAAGCTTGCCGCTCTCGGCCTGTTCGGTCAGGTTGATCGCATATTTTTGTAAGGCATTATAGGTCTGCTCGGCGGCTTGGTCGGTCACTTTGCGGCCTTTACGCAGTTCTTTTACGGCGGCAGTCAACACTTCCAACGTTGCGCCTTGCTCGCGCAGCAGACGGGCTGCTTTGTCCGCCCCTTTGACAATGCCGAGCAGCAACAATTCCAAGGAAATATATTCGTCGCCGAAATCTTTCAACAGGGTTTTGGCCGCTGCAACCGCTTTGTTGGCTTCGTTGGTCAGGTACTGCTTGTCAGCCCCCTGCACTTTAGGAGTTTCCCAAATGAGCTTATCCAATGCTTCGGTAAAGCGCGGCACATTGACCCCCGCCTTTTTGAGCAGAAAATCGGTGATGCTATCGTCCACTTGCAGCATCCCTTTCAGCAGGTGGCTAGTATCCACGCTCTGTTGCTCATAACCGGCGGCTATTTGCTGGGATTGGAGGATAGCCTCTTGGGCCTTGATGGTGAAATTATCGTAGGTCATTTTCCGTAATGGGTTGAAATAGTAGAGAAGGGGTTTTAGTCGGTTTAGAAGAAAAGGAGTTTAGAAAAGACAGTGCTTCTTAAAAACGGGGTTTCCATACCTACCCTTCAAATTTGCTTCCAAAGCAAAAAGAGCGAGACCATTCGAGAAAAATGGCAGTTTCAGTGGAAAACAAAGCCATTTTGACATTGGCCATCTCCATCTTGCGCCAAATTTTCAGGCGAGGGTATGAAAAACCAGCGTCTTGCGGCGGCAAATTGCAGGATTTTTTTGGGAACCCAAGGACAGCACTGGCACTATGGCAATATGCTTTGAAAAGTCTACTTTTTCCAGACCTTTGTTCCTTCGTCAAACCCATTTCTCCTATGCGCCGCGTCTTGCTCATCTTCATCCGCAATCCCAAGTTGGGACAAGTAAAAACCCGGCTGGCCCGCACCGTGGGGGACGAAGAGGCCCTGCGCATTTATCAACTTTTGCTCGGTAAAACCCGTCATGCAGCACTGGACGCGACGGTGGAGAGATGGTTGTTGTACAGCGATGTTGTGGATGAAAGTGATGCTTGGCCAATGCCGGATGTCCGGAAAATGGTGCAAAGTCCCGGCGATCTCGGCGCACGGATGGAGCAGGCTTTTCAGGCGACTTTTGCTGCCGGTGCGCAACAGGCGGTCATTATTGGCAGCGACTGTCCCGATCTGACCGGGGCAATCATCGACGCAGCCTTCCAGGCATTGGACACTGATGACTTCGTGCTCGGTCCCGTACCGGACGGCGGCTATTACCTGCTGGGCATGCGCGCCTTGGAACCCCGCCTCTTCCGCGACATCGCGTGGAGCACGGACACCGTAGGCAGCACTACGCTCGAACGCATCGCTGCCGCTGGCAAAAGTTGCACGTTGCTGCCCACGCTCACCGATGTGGATACCGAGGAAGATTGGAGGAACTGGCTGACTGCTTCCAGTTAATCAAGTTAGTGGTCCTCTGGTCGCCCCAGAATCGCCCCGTTCTCAAATGTTTTCTTCAATTCTGCCTCTGCCCGCAGCTCCTCTTCGGTGAGCGGAGCCACATCCATTGTGGATAGGTCGGGCTGCCCGGCATCCACCCAAGCGGTGTACCAGGCACTGCTGACCGCATGGATGGCGGCCCGCATGCGGCGTTCAACCATGCCTTGCAGGGCTTGTTGGTAGGCATCCGCAAACTCGCGGCAGGGAGCCAACACCGACTTGCCGAGGCGCATATCGGGACAGACCTGGCGATCAGTGGGAAACGTGAGGCGCATGGCCCGTTCGATGGTCAATACGCTGTCTACCATCGTGTTGCTGGTCAACACCATTGCCCAGAAAGACCCATTGGTCTCGGCAAAGTATTCGGGCTTGCCCACAAAATAATCGTAGTCCTCATCGGCAAAAAGTTCGGGAATCCGGCTTTCCCAAAAGCCGTGGATGCCGTGCTGCCCGGTTTTTTGACCGTTGTAATTGCTCGACGTGTGCAGCGGTACGTGTGCATCGCCGATGTAATGGCCCATGTCGGCGCACAAGCGGAGGATGCGCTTTGAGTCGCGCTGCCGAAAAGCCTCGGTGAGTCGACGTTGCATTTGTTGCAGATTCCACGGCAATACGCCGTGTTCCGAAAGATGTTCGTGGTAAAAGGCTGCTACGGGTCGTTGCGAAAACCCGTTATTTTGCAAAAAGACCGTCAGCGAATCGGCGTTCAACGTAAGGTCATCTTGGTAAATTTGTGGCAGCAACTGGCGGGCGAACCAGTCGCGGTAAGGCCGCGAGGTAGGCACAGTACGTTGATTTTCAAACAATAAGGTTGTATCTCCGGCGGCACTCACCATCCAAATGTCGGTATAGCGCAGCATGGCATCCAGCCATTGGCGGGGCAGGCTGTCGTAGGGTGCCTGGCCGTAATTGTCCAAGTCGATATAATGTCGGGGTGCTTCGCCTTTAGTGGCATAGCGGCGCATATCCGGGTCGGTGGCGTGGTCGGTGAGCCAATCGATATTGGGCTTGAAGAAGACCATCATTTCCGGCGGCAGGGTCAGCACGGCCAGTCGGTTGATGCGTTTGTGGGCAAAAAAGCCCCAGTCCGGGTGGGGAGCGAAATTGGTGAGGGCCAGCAAAAATAGGCTTAGCAAACCGATAGACAACAGTCGTGTACGCATAGTGGAGCGGGAATTTGGCAGGAAAGATAACTTGACTTCAAAAATCGCGCACAAACAAATCGGCCACCATCTGGCGCAGTGCCGCTTTTCGGGATGCTGGCACCTGTACGGCCTCCAGATGGCGGAACGCGTCCTCCTGAAAACGCTGCTTTTCGGCCAACACCTGCGCCGGAATGTCGTTGCGGTCAAACAGTGCCCGGACGGCCGCTACCTTTTCCGCAGGGTTTTCCGCGCCCGTTTTTAACCATTGGTCCAAGGTTTGCCGGTCGGCCTCCACGGCGGTTTCCAGCGTTTTTAGTACCAAAAAGGTTTTTTTATTTTGCAAAATATCCCCGCCAACTTGCTTGCCAAATTTCTGCGGGTCGCCATAGGTATCCAGCAAGTCGTCCTGCAATTGGAAAGCGATACCGGCCAATCGGCCAAATTCGTAGAGGTGTTGGGCGTCGGATAGCGGGGCTTGTGCGCACAAGGCCCCCATTTCCAGGGCACCACCGAGCAGTACCGCCGTTTTCAATTCAATCATGTGCAGGTACTCCGCAAGGCGAACGTCGCTGCGGGTTTCAAATTCCACGTCCATTTGTTGGCCTTCGCAGACTTCCGTAGCCACCCGGTTAAAGGTTTTGATCAATGCGAGTGCCGTGTCGGCAGGCTGAATGCTCGTCAAATGCCGATAGGCGAAAATCAACATTACGTCGCCACTGAGGATGCCCGTCGTAGTACTCCACTTGGTGTGCACCGTCGGCTGGCCCCGGCGCAGGGGAGCGGCATCCATGATGTCGTCGTGCATCAACGAGAAATTGTGGAAGAGTTCCACCGCCCAGGCCGCTGGCAAAGCCACTTCTAAATCGTCGCGAAATAGCTGGTAGCCCAACAACAGTGCGGCCGGTCGGAAGCGTTTGCCACCCAGGGCCAAGATGTAGTCACAGGGATCGTAGAGTGCCTGTGGGTTGGTGGGAAAAGGGTTTTGCCGGGCAAAAGATTGGATTTGGTCGAGCAAGGTCATAGTTTAAACTTTGGGCAACAACGCTGGCCGCTGCGACATTTCGTGGTAGCAAATTACGCCTTTGGCAAAGTAGTGGCAGACCATGCTCCGCCGGGTCGCGCCGGGCCGGGTAATAGCACTGCCGCCGTGCAACAAGTTAGCGTGCCAGATAAGCACGTCGCCGCGCCTTGCCAAAAAAGGTCGCTGCGTAAGGCCCTTTTCGCGCACCAACTCCGCTACCCTGTCTTCATAGCGTCGGTTGCTGTGCTCGCCGATGGTCAGGGCGGTGTTGCCGGAGTCGTAGTCCGCCGTGGTCAAATAAGGCAGGCGGTGGCTGCCGGGATAATAAACCAATGGGCCATTGTCTAGTGTACAGTCTTCCAGGGCAATCCAAGTGGCGATGAGGTAGCCGGGTGGCGCAGTGCTCATGTGGATGGAGTCGGAGTGGACGCGCTGCTCGCTGCCGAGGGTAAAACCCAGCGATTGGAAAGGGATCACTGGTTTGCCCAACAGAAACGACAGCAAATGCAGCAGTTCGGGTGCACGGAAAAACCCGGTATCAGCCAGCGGACTGCTTTCGTGGAGGTTGAAGATTTTCCGGCCCGTGTAGTTATAACCCGCCTGGCCGCTGGCCAAGAGCCGATCTACGTCCTGGTTCAGCGCATCGGTCTTTTCGGGTGGAAAAAAATTGGACAACACTAAGTAACCATCGTATACGAACTGGCGAAGCTGTGCTTGGGTGGCGGGGTCAAAGGTTTGAAAATCCCCATGTTGCTCCAACTGCTGCAAAGCGTCGGGTCGATCGAGCCACGGCAGGGCCGTGGTGTCGGCTGTACCGAAATCGCGGCTGCCGATTGGGCTGAAAATGCTCTTGCGCAGTCCATGCCGTCGGTACAAAGTACGGTTTGGCCGCAGCCGGTCGGCGTTCAGCAAGTTGTTTAGTACATAGGCGACTTTCAGGTTGCGCAGCCAGCCAGTGTATTTTTGAAAAAAACGTTGGAGCATGTATCAATAAGCAAAATGGCAATAAGCAAATGGAGCAGTGCGACATCCCGATTCTTCATCGGGAAGGCAATGAGCAAATAATTAACCCTCCTGCAATTTGGCCGCATTGTCCACAATGATCAGCGTTTCGATGAGCTCTTCCAAGCCGCCCTCCATGATCTTGTCCAAGTTAAAATTTTTGTTGTCGCCTTCCAGCCGGTGATCGGTCACGCGGTTCTGCGGCCAGTTGTAAGTACGGATTTTTTCCGAGCGGTCGCCGGAGCCGACCAGCGAACGCCGCGCCGAGGAAATAGACGACTGGTGCTGTTGCACCTGCGCCGCTTTGATCTGTTGCACCAAGCGACCCATCGCGATGTCGCGGTTTTTATGCTGCGAACGACTCTCCGTACTCTCCGCCACCGTACCCGTGGGCAAGTGAGTAAAGCGTACGCCCGACTCCGTTTTATTGACGTGCTGCCCCCCTGCCCCGCTGGCTCGAAAAGTATCGGTCTTAATGTCTTCCTTGCGAATATCCACGTCTTCCATTTCCAGTTTGGGCAACACCACCACCGTGGCCGCCGAGGTATGAACCCGCCCTTTGGCCTCCGTGTCAGGTATGCGCTGAACGCGGTGCGCACCGGACTCGAATTTGAGTTTGCCATAGACCTGCTCGCCGGTCACTTCGAGCACCAGCTTGCCGTAGCCGCCGACGGTGCCGGGGCTTTCGTCGAGCAGCTCCACTTCCCAACCCTGATTGGCAAAATAACGTCCGTACATCCGGTAGAGGTCCCCGGCAAACAAGGCCGCTTCGTCGCCGCCCGTGCCGGAGCGAATCTCGAAGATCACGTCCTTTTCATCCTCCGGGTCTTTGGGAGTGAGCAGGGTTTTGAGTTGTTCCTCCAGCGCATCGCGTTCGGGTGCCAGGCTGTCCATCTCTTCGCGGGCCATGTCGCGGATGTCCGCTTCGGTCTCCACGGCGAGCAGATTGCGGGCACTTTCCAGCTCAGCCAGCACCCGCTCGTACCGCTCAAAAACATGGATGATCGGCTGGAGATTCTTGTATTCCTTATTCACCCGTTTGGACTTTTCCATATCGGCCACGATGCCGGGGTCGGAGAGTTGCTCTTCTAAGTGGATGTATTTTTCGCGGATGGCGGGCAGTCTGTCGAGCATAATTTTCTTCGTCCATTCGCCATTTTTGGCAGATCGGGCGGCAAAGATAGTGGGTTGGGTCGCGAAAGCCATATCGTTTGCATCTGTGAAGCTGTGGTTAATTCTGCTAGAGAGCAAAAGTTATATTCGGCTTAGCGGCTATCTTTGTCCCCTGCCAAGTTAGCACCCGCTTTTTATGCTCATTTTGCCATTTCTGGCTTCCTTTAATCCCACAGAGTAGTGGCCTTTTCGGTTTTGATCAATTTTTTCAAAAAGTTCCTGCTCAAATATGCTTGCTACCAGCAGCCCATTGCACAATGCAAAAGGCCTCCGAAACGGCCTCGCTTTCCTTGTTTTGTTCACCTCTATTTTTCAAATGTCCGCCCAAACTACCATTTGGCTGGAAAATTTTTCGGGGGCCAACCAAGGCTGGAGTGCCAATTTTGTTGACTGCGATGGCACAGGTGCTTCATTTAATGGGGTGCGAAATGTTCGCTACGAAATAACTGATATGGAGGGTGCTCCTTGTTGTACGGTCGTTGGTGGAGGTGGAGGTAACAACGAGTGGCTTACCAATCCGATCAACATTACCAATTATTGCAATGTTAGTATTAGCGTGAATTATGGTTTTATAGGTACCCTTGAATGTGTAGCAGGTGGGCCGTATTTGAGCTGTCTAGGTACTATTGCTGTTGATAATGGACACGATCAGATCATATTTGAGTATCGAATCAATGGCGGGCCATGGATACAGTTTGCCTACGTGTGTGGTGGGCAGACTGGTACTGCTACTGTGAGTGGACTGACGGGAAACACCATAGAAGTTCGCCTCATGCCATCAAATAAGGCCACTGCCGAAACCTATTGGTTTGATAATGTGACCGTTACTGGCACCCTCCCCATTGTTAATCAGCCAGCTAACCCCGTGCTATGTGCTGGTCAAACGATCAGTACTGTGTTTAGTGGGACAACAGGCACTACTTTCAGTTGGACCAACGATAACACCGCCACTGGTTTGTCCGCCTCCGGCACGGGGGCCATCAACACTCCCAGCGCAGCGGTTACCACCCAGCAGATTTCCAATATTACGGTGACCCCGACCATAGGTGCCTGCATGGGTGTTCCCAAAACGTTCACCGTAACCGTAAATCCGGCACCTACGGTAAACCAACCAACCAACGTGTCTGCCTGCGGCGGAGACCCGGTTAATGTAGCCTTCAGTGGCACCGCCAGCGGCTTTAGCTGGACAAATAGCAACCCAGCGATTGGCTTGGGGGCTTCGGGCAGTGGCAACTTGGGTTTCTCCGCAGCAAACGTGGCCACCACGCAGACAGCCACCATCACCGTGACCCCGACGGGTGCTTGCCTCGGTACGCCCATTACCTTCACCATTACTATAGATCCGGTGCCTACCGCAAACCAACCGGCCAACGTGGCGGCCTGTGGGGGTGATATGGTCAACGTGGCCTTCAGTGGCACCGCCACGGGCTTTAGCTGGACCAATAGCAATCCGGCCATTGGCTTGGGGGCTTCGGGCAATGGCAACTTGGGCTTCTCCGCAGCAAACGTGGCCACCACGCAGACAGCCACTATTACGGTGACCCCAACGGGTGCTTGCCCCGGTACGCCGACTACTTTTACCATTACCGTCAATCCCGTGCCCACGGTGAACCAGCCAGCTGATGTAGTTGTCTGCGAGGATGAACCCATCAACGTGGCCTTTGTCGGCATGGCCAGCGGATTCAATTGGACGAATAGCAATCCGGC
>JAYUXG010000287.1:0-4268 GCA_043753125.1 Saprospirales bacterium
CCCCCGAAAGGGAGGGGGACTTGATCGTGATGTACCCTGTTGATTGTCAGGACCTTGGCGAAGGTGTTGGTGACCCGTAGGGTTAGGGTGTTCAAAAACAGGGGTACACGTGCTGCCATTTTCAATCAAAAAATAATGCAGACTACTATAGATGAGTAAAGCGCGGTGTACTCTACGTTTGTCATGCTGTAAGCATGACAAAAAATACTCGGTAAGGCAGATCATGTACAGTAGTATGACGATGTTATTTAATCACCACTTAAAAGGTCAAATATCAAGCCGATAATAGATTTGCGTAATGCCTTTTAAAAACCGAAGGATTCACCCCCGTGTGCTGCTTAAACAGTTTATTGAAATAGGACAAACTCTCGAAGCCCACCTGATAACAAACATCCGATACACTCGTGTCTTGCAACAACAGCGTCTTCGCCTGCGAATAGATACATCAGTTGCTCGAAGTGGGCCAGCTGTTGCATAGCCCGTAGTTTTTCCGCGACGACTATTTTGGTGTCGCCATGAAAGGACAGACCCAAATAAGCTTTTTCAAACAACTGCTGAATACCAGCCAATTCTGGTGTCTCAGTAAAGGCTGTACCCAAAAAATCAGGTTCCAACTGGATGACGATCTGCTGGCAATCGGTTTTGATGCCGTAGTCGAAGTTTAGGTGCGGCACGTTCGGGCCGATGAGGATTAAGTCGCTGCCCATAAAACTGGATATATGCTGCCCTACGTGCCGGATGCCGGTCAGGGCTTCCACATAGACCAGTTCAAACTCCGGATGGTAGTGCCAGAAGAAATAGTGCCGGAGCTGGGGCGTGAATAGTTTAAAGGATTGGCTAGGCGGGAACAGGATGGTTTCTTTTTGGATTTGCATAGTTTGTCAGCGTTGCTGTACCACATAGATCACATAGGTCACATAGATGGGTTCCGATAAAATTGGGGTGACAAAAAAACGCAGGCTTTGAACACTTGATTTGTCTTAGATCAATCTGGGGGATGACGGCTCTACTTTGCGACTCTTATGTAGGGTATTGTTCAAAAAAAGTCAATACAGAGCAAATGTAAGTCACTGATGACGTAGATGAATGTATACCGCCGCCCGACCTTTGTCTTATCATTTCACCAAACCAGCATCACCATGCAACAAACAATGGCCGCTCCTACGATGGGCCTGAACAAGGCCCACGAAGCCATGCCCGGCAACCCCTCTACTGCCACCAGCAGCAAGATCAAGCTGAACGACCGCAGCAACAGCCAGCCGCTGAAAGTGCTGTCCGAGGCAGACTGGAAGTTTTGGGTGGAAAACGGCTATGTGGTGGTCAAAAATGCGGTGCCGACGGAGCAGGCGGCGAAGTTGGCTCAGACCCTCTGGGAATTCGAGGGCAAAGACCCGCAGGACCCGGAGACGTGGTATACGTCGCCTTTGTCGGAAATGAAGATGAAGGAACTGGTCAATACCGGCATGGTCGAAATGTACAACCACCAATATATGTGGGACAACCGCCAGTCGCAACGGGTGTACGACGCCTTTACCGATATTTGGGGAACCGATCAGCTCTGGGTCACCATTGACCGGGCGAACCTGAACTTTCCCATTCGTCCGGGCCACGAATACAAGGGATTTATCCACTGGGACTATGACCCGGAGACCAAGCCACAGAACGTGCAGGGCGTACTGGCCCTGGCCGACCAAACCGACGAAAACATGGGCGGCTTTCAGTGCATCCCGGAACTATATCGTACCTACGACACTTGGAAACTTACCCAGCCGGAAGACCGCGACCATTTTAAACCGGATGTGACGGGTTTCGAGTTAGTCAAGGTGAAAATGAACGCGGGCGACCTGCTCATTTTCAACAGTTTGCAGCCGCACGGCATCCGGGTCAACAACAGTGGTGATAAAGTGCGCATTGCCCAGTACATTTCCATGATGCCCGCAGAAGAGGACAACGAAGCGATGCAGCAATGGCGGATTTCGTCGTGGCAGGAAAAACGCGCCCCGGAGGGCTATGCTTTCCCCGGCGATCCCTTACAGCGGGAAAAGCAGTTTCCGGCGGCCACGTTGTCTGCATTAGGGAAGCGGCTATTGGGGCTGGAAAGGTGGGGTTAGGGTATAAAGTCCTCATTTTCCTATCAAGTCCTTCAATTGCTTTTCGAGTGCCAACACTTTCTTCTGCAATTCCGGCAATTGCTTAAAGACCACGTGCGAGCGCATGAAGTCCCGGAAGCTAATCGCTGGGGAGCCGAACAGCGTGGAGTTGGGTTCGGTCACATTGATACCGACCCCGCTTTGGGCCTGCACTCGGGTACCATCGGCGAGGGTCAGGTGCCCCGCAAAACCCGCTTGGCCACCGATCTGGCAGTTATTGCCGAGCCGGGTACTCCCGGCAATGCCGATCTGGGCTGCCATTGCCGTGTTTCTGCCAATTTCCACGTTGTGGGCAATGTGGATGAGGTTGTCCAATTTGGCACCGCTCCGAACGGTCGTGCTACCGATGGAGGCCCGGTCAATGCAGGTGCAGGCCCCGATCTCAACATCGTTTTCGAGCACGACATTGCCGACCTGCGGCACTTTTACCCAAGTATGATCTGCTTGCGGCGCGAACCCAAAGCCGTCCGAGCCGATGACCGCATTGGCGTGCAAGATGCAATTTTTGCCCACTATACAATCGAACAGTATGCGTACCCCCGGATACAGTCGGCAGTTGTCGCCAATATGGACATTGCGACCGATGTAAGTCTGCGGATAAATAATACAGTTGGTGCCGATCATCACGCCTTCTTCAATGATGGCAAAAGCGCCAATACTCGTACCAATCCCAATTTTGGCACTGGGATGCACCGAGGCGTTTTCGGCAATGGAAATACTGTTGCTTTGGTTGCCTTCATCAAATTTTTGCAGCAGCAGTGCCAAAGAGCTGCGCACATCGTCCACGCGGATCAAGGTCGGCTTGACTGGCTGGCTGGGCTGGAACGAACGGTGGACCAACAATATCGAGGCCTCGGTGGTGTACGCAAAACTCTCGTACTTGATATTGTCGAGGAAAGCGAAATCGCCGGGTTGGGCTTCTTCGATGCGGGCCGGACGGCTCACTTGGGTATCCGGATTGCCATCGAGCAAGCCGTCGAGAAGTTGTGCGAGGTAGGCGGCAGTGACCTTCATGCCGGAACAGGATGGGAGTAGAAAGATGAGATTATAGCGGATTGGGCAAGGGGTTGTCCGGCAAAGGTAGGAAAAGTCAGACGGCAAAGGGCAGCAGAGTTTAGCCGGACACTACAGGTCAATGATCATTTGCAGCGGGCAATGATCGGAGTGCACAACATTGGTCAGGTGCTGGGCGCGAACGATGCGCTCGCGCAAATTGTCGGTGGTGCATTGGTAATCAATGCGCCAGCCCTTATTGCTGGCCCGTACCCCGGCCCGGTAGCTCCACCAGCTATACTCCGCCAGCTCAGGGTTTTTGAAACGAAATGCGTCGGTGAAGCCGCTGACCAACCACGCACCGAACCAAGCCCGCTCTTCTGGCAGGAACCCCGTGGTGTGGCGGTTGCCTTTTGGGTTGTGGATGTCTATTTCCTGGTGAGCGATGTTGTAGTCACCCAAAACAATGAGCTTCGGGCGTTCGCGCTTCAATTCCGCTATCCAACGGGAAAAATCTTCCAGAAACTGCATTTTAAAACCTTGGCGCAGTTCCCCCATCGTACCGGAGGGGAAGTAGCAATTGAGGAGCGTCCAGTCGCCAAAGTCGGTGCGCAAAATGCGGCCTTCGCAGTCGATAATGGGCATACCACAGCCCATCACCACGTTGTCGGGTACTCGTTTGGAGAGGGTAAGCACCCCACTGTAGCCCTTTTTATCGGCGGAGTGCCAATGGTGGCAATAGCCCAATCGTTCTAGTTCCAGCATATCCACGTCCTCGGTGCGGGCCTTGGTCTCCTGTAGGCATACAATGTCCGACTGGTCTTCGCTCAGCCACTGCCACAGTCCCTTGGAAATGGCGGAGCGAATGCCGTTGACGTTATAGGAGGTGATGGTGAGCATATTGCACAAACGAATATTTGAGTATATGAATATTTGAGTATTTGATCAAATTCTCGATTCCTCGAAGATTCAAATACTCAAATACGGATCATCCTTCCACCAAGGTGCCCACCCTTTCGCCCAACACGATGCGGCGCAGGTTCTCCGGCTCATTGATGTCAAAAACGATGATCGGCATATTGTTTTGCTGGCACAGGGTGAAGGCGGTCATGTCCATCACTTCCA
>JAYUXG010000288.1:0-4268 GCA_043753125.1 Saprospirales bacterium
TAAGGCCGGTCGCTGCCACCTGCACTGCGATCTTGCCACGGTTTGCGCTCGGGAGCGTTGGGGTCGCGGGGTTGATAAGGCCGGTCGCTGCCCTGACTCCGATCTTGCCAAGGCTTGCGCTCGGGCTGGCCTTCTTGACTACGGTCCTGCCACGGTTTGCGTTCCGGGGCGTTGGGGTCGCGGGGCTGGTAGGGCCGGTCGCTGCCTTGACTACGGTCTTGCCAGGGCTTGCGTTCGGGCTGGCCCTCTTGGCTGCGATCCTGCCAAGGCTTGCGCTCATAGCCACCGCTTTCGCGGTTGGGGTCGCGGGGCTGGTAGGGGCGGTCACTGCTTTGACTACGGTCTTGCCAGGGCTTGCGTTCGGGCTGTTCGGGTGCGTTTTCCGATTCACCATCGGGACGCTGAAACTTGGGTCGCTCTTGCAGCGAGTAATCCGGGTCCGTCTTACTCAATCGCGGACGACGTTTTTTTTCTTCTTCCATGAATGCAGGGATAGATGGTTGGGTAGTGTTTGACTGGGTGCAAAGTTCCGGCTTTTCGCCGGGATGGTTTTTATTGTTGCTCTTAATTTTATTTAAAATAACGGGTTCGTCGCCGCTAGACAGTTGAAAACAGGCCACTTTATTCTTCAAGCAAGTATACGCATTATCAAGGGTTTGGCAACACTTTAGGGAGCAGTATTGAAAAATTTTACTTTAAAATATCATTAGTTGCTCCTCCACCGGCAATAGTTGGAAAGAAAGCCGATGGTGCGGAGACACGCCGTACTCCCGGATGGCCTGCCGATGCACCAGCGTAGGATAGCCTTTGTTGAGACGCCATTGGTACTGTGGAAACTCCGCTTGCAAGCGGCGCATTTCGGCATCACGGTGGGTCTTGGCCAGCACCGAAGCAGCAGCGATGGCCGCAAACTTGCCGTCGCCTTGCACTATACACTGGTGCGGTACCTGACCATATTTGTGAAAACGATTACCGTCCACCAAAATAAACTCCGGGCGCAATGTCAACTGGTCCAATGCCAGATGCATGGCCAGAAAAGAAGCCCGCAGAATATTGATATCGTCTATTTCGGCGGCTTCTACCCGGCCCACCGCCCAGGCCAATGCTTCTCTTTCAATCACCTCGCGCAGTGTGTCGCGCTGATTTTCCGTCAATTGCTTCGAATCGTTCAGCCACGGATGATAAAAATCTCGGGCCAGAATGCAGGCTGCCGCAAACACCGGCCCGGCCAGGCAGCCGCGCCCGGCTTCGTCGCAACCGACTTCCACTCCCTGAGGATGGTAAAAAGCGGACAGGGTGGGCATGATGAAAATTGAGTATTTGAACGTCCGAGTATTTGAATATTTGAGGCTTCGATTAATGATGCTGCTTATCATCTCTGTAATCAAATCCTCAAATATTCAAATCCTCAAAATTTAACTACCACTTCCCCTTTCGTTTTTCGCCCACCTTGGGTTTGCTGCCTTTGTCAAACTTGAACGAGCGATCATCGCCTTTAAAAGATTTCTCCTTCTGTGCCGAGGCATCATCCACCCGCAGGTGGCGACCATTGATGGTGAACTCGGACAAACCGCGCCGAACGGCAGCCACGTAGGCGGCATCCAGATCGAAGTGCATGTACGCCTTGTTCAAGTCGATGTGTCCGATGGCGGCAGTGGGCACGCCAAAATTTTTGGACAGCACCCGGATGAAGTCTTTTTTGGTGACCCCATCCATTTCGCCGACGTTGACGAACAGTCGCTGCAACTGCCCGGTATTGTCCGGGCGGGACATAGTCAGCCCGGCACCCTTGTGGCTGCCCGAACCACGCGGGTAGACATTGATGTCCGGGGCGTTGCGGTAGTACGATAGAAAGCGGTTGAATTCTACGCTGGCCAATCGCTTAATCAGGTCTTCTTTGCTCAGATCTTTCAGTTCTTCATAAATGCGTTCCATGTACGGCTCGATCTCGGCGTCGTGTACCTCTTGGGTATGGATACCGCTGATGATGTGAAACAACTGACGTTCGCACACTTCATAGCCAGTCGGAATCATCTTTTTCGGGATGGTAGTCTTCAGTTTCCGCTCAATCTGGCGGATGCGCTCCTCAAATTTGGAGGTGATGATGATGATCGAAACGCCTTTATGCCCCGCCCGTCCCGTCCGTCCACTCCGGTGGGTATAGACCTCTAGCTCGTCAGACAGGCCGTAGTTGATAACGTGGGTGATTTCGCTTACGTCGATGCCGCGAGCGGCCACATCGGTGGCGATAAGCAATTGCAAATTCCGTTCGCGAAAACGCTGCATCACCCGGTCGCGATCGCTTTGCGAAAGATCGCCGTGCAACGCATCGGAGTTGTAGCCGTCGCGGATCATCTGCTCGGCGATCTCTTTGGTTTCCACCTTGGTCCGGCAAAAAATGAGGCCATAAATGCCGGGATTGGCGTCCACCACGCGCTTTAGGGTGGCGTAGCGATCATCGGCGCGACACAGATAGTACTCATGTTCAATGTTGGTGTTGATCTGGTGGACGTTGCCAGTACTCAGCTCCTTTGGGTTGGTCATGTAGGTGGACGCGATGGCCCGCACCTCATGGGGCATGGTGGCTGAAAACAACCAGATGGACTGGCGATTCTCCACCGCGCCGAGTATTTCGTCCAGCGCATCCTTGAAGCCCATGTTCAGCATTTCGTCCGCTTCATCGAGTACTACCCGGCTCACGTTTTCCAGGCGGGCAACTTTGCGCTGGATCATGTCAAGCAATCGGCCCGGGGTAGCCACCACGATCTGCGCACCGGCCTTGATCTGCCGAATCTGCGTCTCGATACTGGCCCCGCCGTACACCGCCACTACTTTGTACTGGTGCGCGAACTGCGAGTAATTTTCCAGATCACCGGCTACTTGCACGCACAGCTCACGGGTCGGGCAGAGGATCAAGGCTTGGATACCGCGCTCTTGGGGATTGATGCGCTGTAAGAGGGGAAGGCCGAAAGCAGCCGTCTTGCCAGTTCCAGTCTGGGCAAGGGCAATAAAATCGTCGTCGGTCTTCAGGGCGGTCGGAATTACAATTTCTTGGACCGGAGTAGGCGTCTCGAATCCCATTGCGGTGATGCCTTGCAACAGGTCATCATCGAGGCCCAAATCTTTAAATAAAGTCATTAAAACAGTCTAAATTATGAAAAACGGAAGCTGCTGGCCGCAGAGCGCGGAGCAACTTCCGAAAAAAGATCGCAAGGTAAGGTTTTTTGGAGAAAGAATGTTGATTTTTCGAGAGGTGTGGAGCAGCAAAAAAAAGATGGTGGCCAGTCTTTTTCACCACTACTCAGTTT
This sequence comes from Saprospirales bacterium, assembly GCA_043753125.1. Classification (GTDB taxonomy): domain Bacteria; phylum Bacteroidota; class Bacteroidia; order Chitinophagales; family Saprospiraceae; genus M3007. The sequence goes on from JAYUXG010000288.1 coordinate 3,309, forward strand.
CTAAATTGGCCCGTCCCCTAGCTTCGTCCAATTTCGTCCGTCACCCAATAATCGATTTAATTTCAACCCTTTTTAAGTAAAAGCATGAAAAGAAGAATATTATTTGGCAAAAATCAAATATGTTAAGCGTAAAATACTGATTTATGGCTATGTTAATTCCTGTCAAAGATTCGCCCAAATTTAATTTCCTTTAAAAAATAGTTAATTTTGCACAATAATTGGATATTGGACTACCGGACATTGGATAGTTGGATATTAGGCGTTGGACTGCCAGACAGTTGATTGTTTGGACACTTGTCTAAGATGATCCTATAAACCTGACATTCAATGGTCAAAAAGTCCAATATCCAGCAGTCCAAAAATCCAACATCCAACGTCATTTCTTCACACATCACGTAAAAATCATGTCTCTCTCCCGTTTTAACGCGCTCCAAACCCTCGAGAACCGTCTCGAACCGTTCCTGACGGACGCTTTGGAAGGCAAACCGAGCACCATTGCATCATACTTTGGTGAAAATGTCTTCAACGACGAGGCAATGAAGAAGTTCTTGCCCGAAAACGCCTACCTTAGTGTGAAGGCTGCCGTGCAAAGCGGCCAGAAACTGAATCGCGACATCGCCGATGTCGTTGCCGAAGGCATGAAAGAGTGGTCGCAGGAACATGGCTGCACCCACTTCGCACATTGGTTTCAGCCGCTGACTGGCAAGACCGCCGAAAAGCATGACTCCTTTTTCACACTGACCCACGATGGTCGGGTGATCGAAGAATTCACCGGCAGTGCACTGGTGCAGCAAGAACCGGACGGCTCTTCATTCCCCTCTGGCGGTATGCGCAGCACCTTCGAAGCGCGCGGTTATACCGTATGGGACCCTTCCAGCCCTGCCTTTCTGATGGCCGTGGGCGATGGCAAGACGCTGTGCATTCCGACCATTTTCGTGACTTATTCCGGCGAGGCGCAGG
>JAYUXG010000289.1:0-4268 GCA_043753125.1 Saprospirales bacterium
TATATCGGCCAGTACGGTGGCCCCAATTTCAACAACATCGGCATCGGTTTCAACTGGACGAACAGTATTGACAGCAAGACGTTTCGTAACTGGGCGGCGGCGACGGCCAATAACTCGGTATTCGAGTTTCAGAACTACTCCGCCGCCAACGGTCTGCCCAGCCCGCCGGGTAATTTGAAAATATTGATTACGCCGTGGGGCAATGAAAATAAAGGCTCTGCGCCTATGCTGGAGAAACTGGGTATTACTTCCGAGGTATGGAGTACGACGACTGCCAAGATATTAGGGGGAGTATTTGGTATATTTGGCCCAGTACCGCCTTACTTGCTATTTTTTCCTTTTGGGGCTGTGCTGACTATCGCCGCACCTGATATTGTAATGAATATAAATGATGCCAATGATGTTAACGCCGATGATTTTAGAGCATTATTCTACCATGAACTGGCTCATGCTCAACACGCTATGCAGGTAGGCCCTATTTACTGGAGTAACAACATTGGGTATGTGGCGGATCATGGAGGGTATGGGCAAGCAAATTTTCTTGGTGCCGGTAGCTGTGCCATTATTGAAATGTGGGGATTGTACAATGGTTCTTGGGCTGCTCATTTGAGGTATGGAGTGAGCCATAGTAGTCCTGGCGATCCCAACGTCAATACTTGGGGGGGGCGTTTAGAAAGAGGCACGTTCTCCGATGGCTACATCCCTGATGGCTGGCTACTTGATTTACAGGACAATAATGCTATAAATCCGGTAGGTATTACTGAGAATTCGACTGTGACAGATGAGGTCTCTGGGTTTACCAAAGCCCAGATTTTCGCTACCATGACTAACGATATGTTTTCGCCACATCAACAACGGCTTATGCTGCAAGGCACTTTACCCTCTGGAGTAACCACTTCGGCCTATATTGCGCTTGCGGCCTCCTACGGCCTTTAAATCTTTACATAGCAGGTGCTACGGCATCAGGAAGATCCAGCACCTGCTTTTCTTTTCCGCACTACATCTTCATTTTATATGTTGCAATCGTTTTCTTGGAGCATAGTCTTCAGTGCCGTCTTATTTTTGTTTTTTTGTACTAGCTGCAAGGACAAAAACTGCCCAGGCACTATGATTTATCAAGTACCTTACACAGTCTCGCCCGTACAGGATACCTTTTCCGTTGGCGACACCATTTGGATGGAAATGGATTTTAGCGAGGTGCTTACGGATATCAATGCCGATATTCCCAATACGTTCCCCAATTTCGACTTCAAATTGGAAATACAATGTGGAAGATTTGATACAAATCCAACCCAAGGAAATACAGTAGATTTTCTAGAGGCGGTTGTTTTAGTGGGTGAGGTAGTGTCACGCGCCTTGCCTGGTGCCGGAGTATCCTATTATGAGGCATTACCGGTCTATACCGACCAAGCTTATCATTTTAGAAGTGCGTTTGTACTACAGCAAAAAGGTAGTTTCTTTTGTGGCATTTTCCCAAATCCGCCACTGGGAGAGCCTTTTGAAATAAGTGGCCAGTGTAATAGTTCCGCTTTAAGCATCGAGAGTAAGGTCAATAACGGTGACCTAACAGAAAATAACTATCAGATGCTTACCTCTAGCCCAGAACCTGCGTATTATAATATGACCCCGACGCGATTTGGACAGGGGGCGTTTTGTTTTGTGGTGCGATAAAGGGGCAAACGGAACTATTCATCTTAGAGTGGTCGGTCTGTATAAGTCGGCCACTCATTATTTTCTATGCACATGAAAAGCCTACTATTTTCAATAGCAGTCTGCGGCCTTTTTCTGGTTAGCTGCGATGGCTGCAAAAACGATTGCCCGGCAAATCTGGAGTTTTACCTGTCCCTGCAAGCCTATGGCATAAAAGATACGCTGCACTTAGGCGATACCCTACGCATACGGTTGGACATTTCAGATAAGTTGGCCGAGATTAACTCCGGTAATACGTATGATTTTATTGATTACAATTTTAAGTTGATTACTTATATGGTAAAAATTGACTCCTTGCCGACAATATCAGGTATATTTAATTGGACAACCATAGAAGGTGAATCAATATCAAATGGAGAAATATTCCGGGTGCTACCTCTCTATTCGGATCATACCTACCATTATGAAGTAATAATCACGCCAAAACGGAAAGGTTTGTTTGTTTTCGGAATGAATAGTACTGCTGATCGAGCAGACAAGTTGGAGGAGTTGGATGGGCCTTGTTCTAACAGACCTGTGATGCGATGCCTAAGTTTTTACATATAATTAAATAAATGATAGTGTGCGTATACTCCAGCAATCAGACATCATCTCCACCCACCGAGGCTTTACCAAACCCAATCTTCAACCAAATCCCTCTAAAACGGCACTATCCAAACCGAAGAAGAAGTCGCCACCCACTTGGCCATTGACAAGAACCTCCAGGCCAAGGTCAGCCATTATTTTGAAAAAATAACCGGCAAGCAGTTTTCGGTCTTCATGTCGCCGGGCGTGGATTTCTTCTATTTGCAGGTGCGTGAACCCGACACGCCGTTCCCGACGGAACTAGTCAATCAGGGCATGGGCGTCAACCAAATTCTGTTTTTACTGGCCAAAATACTGTACGACAAAAACCGCCTGATTTGCATTGATGAGCCGGAAATCCATTTGCATCCGGCTCTCATTGAGCGTTTTTTTCCGGCTGAAACCGCTGTTTGAACGAGGAAGAAATGGAGGCCAAATTGGGGGTGGGAAATTATGGCAGTGACCGTTATCTATTTTAATCGGCGGTGGACACGGCTCAAAAAGTCATCGTCACGACCGATCAAAGCTTGATGATTCACATGGGCCAGACCGAACCGGTGATTTTAACCTTGTTTCGACAGAGGGATTTTTCGCGAACATCTCGGCGCATAGCCTAATCTGACGGCCCATTGTCCACCCGCCGACAAACGCCACGGTTAAAGTTCCCTTAAACCCCTCTCCTCCAGCCGTTCCCGCGCAAAAACCCCTTTTCTTTGTGCTCCAAAAATTTGCAAAAATGATGTTCCGCTACTTACGCCCTTTACTGGCCGCTGTCCTGATGTGCTTCGCTGCCAATATGTTGGCCCAAAACCCGCTCCATTGGTCTTTTACCTCCAAGGACGTGGGCAACGGCCAGTTCGATCTGGTGCTGACCTGCAAGGTGGACGATGGCTGGTATACTTATTCCCAGTTTCAAGAGACCGAAGACGGCCCACTGCCCACAGAACTCACTTTTGAAGAAGGCCCACATTTCAAATTGGTAGGCAAAGCCAAAGAGACCGGCGTGTTTACGGTCTTTGATAAGGTGTTTGTTGTCAAGTTGAACAAGTTCAAGCATGAGGCAACCTTCACCCAGCGAGTCCAAGTCACCGACCAGACCAAGCCCATCACTGGTTACGTATCCGCTATGGCTTGTGATGAGGAAAAATGCCTCGCCCCCAAGCAGACAGAATTCTCCTTTGTAGTGAAGCCAGCGGCAGCGGCACCCACCAGAACGGAGGAAAAGACCCCCGGCAGCGGTACTGTCCCAACGCCTGCACCTGGCAGCACTACTCCTGACAAAGGTGGGCAGACTTCCGCAGCAACGCCCACTGGCCTGCCGGAAACTATTGGTGTTGACCAGCCAGTCAATCAGTCCACCAGCACAGCACTGGCCACACCCACTGACCCAAACTTCATGGGTTTTTTCGATACCAAGCGCGACATCAACTCGGCACAGTTCGTGAACAGTTGTTCTGCCGAAATAGAAGAAAACAACTCGTTGTGGTGGGTGTTCGGGGCTGGTTTCTTAGGCGGCTTGTTGGCCTTGCTTACGCCCTGTGTGTTCCCGATGATCCCGCTGACCGTGGCTTTTTTCACCAAGCGTTCGCCCAACCGTGCGACCGGCCTGCGCAATGCGATCTGGTATGGAGCCAGCATCGTCATCATCTACGTGAGCATTGGCATTGGTGTGACCCTGGCTTTCGGGGCCAGCACCCTGAACGAGATGAGTACGGATATGTATTTCAACCTGCTCTTTTTTGGTATTTTCATCGCTTTCGCGCTGTCTTTCTTTGGCTTATTTGAAATTTCATTGCCCTCTTCCTGGGTGAATAGCAGCGACAAAATGGCCGACCGGGGCGGTTTACTGGGCATCTTTTTCATGGCTTTCACATTGGCACTGGTGTCGTTTTCCTGCACGGGTCCTATTGTCGGTACGCTACTGGTCGAGACGGCCAAATCGAATGCAGGCTCGGAGATTTTCGGTTTCATACCGGCCCGTCCTCTCGTTGGGT
>JAYUXG010000290.1:0-10296 GCA_043753125.1 Saprospirales bacterium
TTAAATACACCTTTCGGCAAAGTTTATACTTTTGCCTTTCAGACGGATTCATAAAGACCTGGTAAAGCCCTCGATGGTTTTACCAGGTCTTTTTTCAACTACCACTAATCTCTTTCCAATATGCAACCCTTAGACGAAAAATACTACGACCGACTGAACGACTTAGCCACAGCCATCCAAGAGTCGCCCGACCTGGCCCAATACTTGGAGGAGGAAGAAGACGAATTCTATAACAACCTGCGCATGGCCCACGAATCGGCCCTGTCGGTGTTGCACCACCAAGTGGCCTCTGAAGCACCGCTACAGTTAGTTACCTTCGAAAAATACCTGTTGGAACCTGCTTTTGAGGGACTATACTTACCCCGGGTACTTGGTTTTGCCGTGTTGCGCCCGGAGATCAACGACCAGTACCGCTACGTGCGCCCTAACGATCACTTTAAGGACATCCTGTTGGCCATTTGTCAAAGCCCACACTTTGACCAGTTGAAAAAACGTATTGGGCAGAGCATTTCGGTTGGCTTCGCGCTCAGCAGCGATATCTGGATCACCAACTTGATGGGCCTGGTGGAGAACAAGCGCATTCGTTATTTTCTGCAACAACAAAAGCATGACCGCTTCCGCGACTTGAAAGACCGCGAAGACATCTATCGCCGCTACTCCAACCAGTTCCGCAACGAACAATATCACTCTGCCGACTTCCCCGCCTCGCTGGGGGAAATGAAGGCGAACTTCTCCGCCCTGCGCCAGTTCCTGCTCAAGCGTTTTGAGGCCGGTGGCGACAATGCCAGTCTACAGGCCCAAGTCAAGGACTTTTTGGACAACAAAGATTTTAAGGGCAACGAAGAGTACGTGGAGATGCTGGCCATGTACGGCAATTTCATCGAACTTGATCCAGCGGAACGCTTGGCCTTCGCCACCCACTTTGAGCGCGAACGCCGCTCGTTCCCGGAGTTTGACCTGAAATATATGCGGTTTTTGATCGCATTGTTCAAGTCGCCGGGTATCAGCCCACTGAACGACGAACGCATAAGCAACGTCGTAGACAAAGCCTGGTCGGACAAGATCTCGGATTACTACCGCATCGCCGAAAAAGTCCACCACCTCGGCTACGTCCATCCCGATACCATCGAGGCCGTTCAGGAGTTCTACAACAACCACCAGGGGCTATCGGTGGAAAGCGAGTGCCTGCGCCTGCTGATCGTGCAATATTTCAGCGCGGTGATCAATGGATTGAGCGAACGCGAGTACACCGCCTACTTCGATTTGACCAAGATATTCGCGATCTATATGCGCATTTTCAGCAACCAGGAATTCAACCAGGAGGTGGAAAAACGCTCGATGGTCTACATTGCCAAACTCCTCAAGCACTACACCGATAAGCGCAGCAAGGATTATCAAGACGTGAAAAAGTTTGTCTCCACCCAGTTCGTCGATTTTGGGTTTTTGAAGGATAAAGAAGTGGTGGAGATGTTCAAAACCCGGCGCAAAAAGCGCAAAGCACCGGAAGAATAGAATAACGCAAATCACGCGGATTAAAAATAGCGGATTACGCGGATTTTTAAAAGATCAGCATTATAAAAATCCGCGTCATCCGCATTCCGTTATTAATCGGATTTTTCACCTTAATAGTCGAAGCACGGCCGGTGGGAGCTGACTTTCAGATACTTTCGCCCAAATCTTTTTCCATCCCCGTTCCACGAAATCCGCGTTACAATCTACGTAACAATCCGCGAAATCCGCGAAATCCGCGTTACAATTTTTCATCAATGTCCATTCTGATTTTTCTGCTGGTTCTTTATGTTTTGCTCGGCGTGAGCATGATGAAATTGTTTGAGAAAGCTGGTGTGCCGGGTTGGAAAGCCCTGGTGCCGGGCTTGGCGGCAGTGGAATGGTGCAAGATCATCGGCCGTTCCCCCAACTACGCCCTATGGCTGCTTTTTCCGATCGTCAATATTTTCATCTATGTCGGGATGGCCATTGATATGGTGCGCTCGTTCGGCAAGCACAGTTTTGGGCAAGCCTTCCTGGCCGCTGTGTACGCCCCGATCCCGTTTTTTTTGATCGGTGCCAACGCCAAGGATCAATACCAAGGCCCCATTCTGGACCGCGAGCGCAAGTACCACCGGGAATACGCGGATGCCATGGAGCGAAAAGACAAACTGGCCATCAGCAAACTCGAAAAAGAATACAGCTTTTTGCAGAAATCGCAGGTGCGTGAGTGGACAGAGGCCATCATTTTTGCAGTGTTCGCCGCCGCCTTCATTCGGATGTTCCTGATTGAGGCCTACGTGATCCCGACCTCTTCGATGGAGGGCACGCTCAAAGTCGGCGATTTCCTGTTCGTCAGCAAGGCAAACTACGGCATCCGTACTCCCATGACGGTCATTCAGTTCCCTCTGATCCACAACCGTTTACCCAATAACTTGGGCGAATCCTATTTGACCAAGCCTTCATTCCCTTACTACCGTCTGCCCGCCATAGAGAGCATCGACCACAATGAACCTGTGGTATTCAACTGGCCCTCGGGCGACAGCGTGCTGCTGGAGCCGACGCGCTCGATGGACATTTACCAAAAACGGCGGCAATTGGGCGGGACGCTGCCGCCTGGCGCGGAAATCATCGTGCGGCCCACGGACAAAAAGGACCACTACATCAAACGCTGCGTAGGGCTGCCCGGCGACAGCCTGGAAATTCGGGATGGCTTGATTTACATCAATGGCCAAGCAGCCCAAGTGCCTAAGCATCGCCAATTCCTTTATCAGGTTGCCCCCCCGGTCAATCCGAAGAAAATGGACGAATGGGGCGTACATTTGGACGATCCCGGTCCCGGCACCGCCAGCCAGGGATTGTTCAACCTGGATGACGAACAGGTGGCTAAGGTAAAAGCAATGGGGTCAAATATAAAGATCGACCGTTGGAAACCCCGCGTGGATACCACCGGCTATATTTTCCCCAACGACAGCAAACAGTATCGCAACTGGTCGGTGGACAATTTTGGCCCGATATACATCCCGCAAAAAGGCATTACCACCCCATTGAATCTACAGAATCTGCCTTTTTACAAGCGCATCATCCACGATTTCGAGCACAACGACCTAGCCGTGCGCGATGGCAAGATCTACATCAACGGCGAAGTAGCGAACACCTACACTTTCAAGCAGGATTATTACTGGATGATGGGCGATAACCGCCACAATTCCGAGGACAGCCGTTTTTGGGGTTACGTGCCGGAAGACCACATCGTGGGCAAGCCACTGTTCATCTGGTTCTCCACCAAAAATGGCAATATGCGCGACGGCATCAACTGGAACCGGATCTTTAAGTCGGCTAACACGATGTAGAGTGCTGTACTGGCGGGTTCAGCCGCCGAATATTCGGCGGCTGAACCCACCGGTACAGCTATGGCCTAAAAAAACTGAAAATGGTCTTGCCATACGTGCGCACATCCACTAATTGCGGGTGACTCAAGAAGTCATGGTAAGGATTGTGTTCCAACACAAAAAGGCCATCGGGCAGCAGCAGGTTTTTTTCAAAAATCAGGTCGGGAATCGTATCGATGGTCGGCAAGGCATAGGGCGGCCCTGCAAAGATGTAGTCGAACTGCGTGGTGCAGTGCTTGATGAAATGAAACACATCCATCTGCTGAATGGTGAGCTGGCTCTCAACGCCAAAAATTTCCGCCGTCTTGCGCACAAAGCGCACCGCCAGCGCAAAATTGTCCACATAGGTCACGTCCTGGCTGCCCCGCGAAATAAACTCATAGCTGTGGCTGCCTGTACCGCCAAACAAGTCCAGCACCTTCGTCTCCTCAAAATCGATCAGGTTGTTCAGAATGTTGAACAATGCCTCTTTGGCCATGTCCGTCGTGGGGCGGGTGGGCCAGTTGTCCGCTGGCGGGTCGAAGCGTCGCCCCTTTAATTTTCCTCCGATAATGCGCATATACGGTTACTGGTTATTGGTCTGCAAGCTATACAGATCAAAGAAAGAATGCAGTGGCAAAACCTCTGCGGATACCGGCAATGGGAAAGGGTTACGCAAAGAACCAAAGCGCAGGGCGCGAAAATAGCGGCTGAGCAGGCGGTAAATTTCCGAGTTTTCCAGTACGTAGCCCGTCAGCAGCAGCGGCGTCTCCAGCGGATTGAGTCGAAATTGTTCGTACGCCAACAAGGTAAAGTACAAGACATCGTTGGGCTGTTTGCATTGGAAAGCGTTGTAAAACAACAAGTTCTGCCGGTCGAACACGGTAACGTACAGCGATGAATAGCGCAGATGCAGGCAGACTTCATAACCACTGCGGACGCTGTGTTGCTGGTAGGCCTGTAGCAGGGTTGCTGCCAGGTGAGTGGGTTGTGCATCTGGAAAATACTGTCCTACCAAGCGTTGCACCGCTGGCTCCAGCGCATACACCAAGGTGCAGTCAAAGGTCGGCAGCGGAGCGTAGCCATAGGCGTACTCGCCGGGGTGCAGCAACACGTTGAAGTAGGACGCCAAGTCGTTGGGCTGAAACAAGCGGCGCGGCACCAACGTAGCATTTAGATTGGAAAAAGCACAGCGTACGCGCCCATAAGGATGGGCGAGCAAAGTCTCTTGGCCAAAGACCCGGCGCACATCGGCCTCAGTCTCCTGGAAGCTGCGGCCCGCCGGAGAGAATTGCTGGACGCGCAAGGCCAAAGGCCGCCCAAAAGCATCCGTCACCAACAGGGAAATGCCGTCGGAACCGATCACGAGGTGGAGCGTCCCGCTCCGCGCTGTTTCGGCGGTCAGTTGCGCGTCGGTAAAATCGAAAATGCGTTGCTCCATGCTGCCAAAACAAAGGCCGGAAATCCGAAACCCACGGCAAATATCGCATTGCTGGCGCAGTTTTCGGCTTTCTCGGCCCAATTTGTCGAAAGTCTTGAACTTTCGACAAGTTTGTAGGGATTACCTACTTCGCAGCCACGGCCACTGGCGCGTTCACCGCAGCAGCACCGATCTTGCAGGAGCCATTGTAGCGCGCACCCTCTTCCACCACCATCGTCCGGGCAGTGATGTTGCCCTCAATGACTGCCGTGTCCATCAGGTGCAGAGCTTCCTTGACGATCACGTCCCCTTTGATCTTGCCTTTGATAGCCGCATCGCGGGCACTGATATTGCCCTGCACATAGCTGGTTTCGCCCATCACGAAGCGTTTTTCCACCTGCACTTCGCCGTGGATGGCACCGTCCAGGCGTACATTTTCGACGCACACGAATTTCCCTTCGATGGTCGTGCCTTTGGCGATCACGGTCGCCGCCGCGCCGTCCTTGTCCATCGGTAGCGTCATGGGCGAAGCGACCGGCTTGTCTTTGGTATTGCTGGAAAACATACTGATTAAAAGTTTTGCAAATATGAGCAATGTTTTGATACAGTGGCCGACCGTAAAATCCCCTTTGACCAGCCACCGCACGTTCCCTTTACAAAGAACCGTGCCAACAACATATGCCAAGCGGAAGAGAAAAATGGGAAAGATTAGGTGGATGCTCCATAAGAGACGTACAATTGCTGGCAAATCCTTTTTATCACTTGTTTAGGCAACCAAATGCGATAGCATAAACGTCTAAACAAAAATTAAAACCCAATTCTCATGCACAAAAATCTTCCTTGCTTTCTGTGGACACTGATGGCCATTTTCTTGATTTCCACCAACAGTTATGCTGTTGTACGGGCAAACGAGGCCAACTTATCCAATTCTCCCACCTTTAAAGTCACCAAGGACAACTTGGAGACTTCGCTTGGGCGAAAACTAACTTTTCGGGAAAAGTTGGTTTTGCCACTTATCAAAGGCAAGATCAAAAAAGGCCTCTCTGCGGATCGGGCCGTTGCCGAAGGAACCACGGACGGCATGGCCATTGCTGGATTTGTCACTGGCTTGGTTGGCCTTTTCGTCTTCGGTATTGTTTTGGGAATACTAGGTATAGTCTTCAGTACTATCGCTTTAAAAAGGATCAAGCGAGATCCCGAAGTACGCAAAGGGCGTGGTCTGGCTATTGCGGGGCTGGTGACGGGCATAGTTGGACTGGTTGGTTGGACTATTATCCTATTGATTGCACTGTCCGCTTAGTAGCAGAGGCGAATCGAATGTACGGAGCCACGACCACCATCGTGGCTCCTATGCGTTAAGAAGTTGTGACACTGGTGCAACGGCTTACTCTTTTTCCTTCACCAAACCGTTTACCATGCCCATCAGCATCCTAGCCATTGAATCCTCTTGCGACGACACATCGGCAGCCGTGATCCGCGATGGCGTGGTGCTGTCCAACTGTGTAGCTAATCAGGAGGCACACCGGCTCTACGGCGGCGTGGTACCAGAGGTAGCCTCGCGTGCGCACCAGGCCAATATTATACCGGTGGTCAACCTGGCCCTCCAACGGGCTGGCATGGCCAAGACCGACCTGGATGCGGTGGCTTTTACGCGGGGGCCGGGCCTGCTGGGGTCGCTGCTGGTGGGCACCTCTTTCGCCAAGGCTTTTGCCCTGAGCTTCGAGCTGCCCTTGATCGAAGTGAACCATTTGGCCGCCCACGTGCTGGCGCATTTTGCCGAGGAGCCGAAGCCGAACTTTCCATTTTTATGCCTCACCGTGAGCGGAGGCCACACCCAGATCGTGCTGGTGCGTGACTTTCATGATCTCGAAATACTCGGCCAAACCCTGGACGATGCTGCCGGAGAGGCTTTTGACAAATCGGGAAAGCTGCTGGGTCTGGGCTATCCGGCCGGGCCACTCATCGATGAGCACGCCCGCCATGGACAGCCGCGCTTCCCGTTTCCGGAGCCGGAAGTACCCGGGCTGGATTTCAGTTTCAGCGGACTAAAAACCTCCATTTTATACTTTTTAAAGCGCGAAACGGCCGCTAATCCCGATTTTGTTTCCCAAAATCTGGCCGATCTGTGCGCGTCTATACAAGACCGGATCGTGACTATTTTGCTCAAAAAACTTCGTAAAGCCGCTCGCCAAACGGACATCCGCGAGATCGCCATTGCCGGTGGCGTGAGTGCCAACTCCGCCCTGCGCCAAGCCTTGACCACAATGGGCCAGCAAGAAGGCTGGACAACTTATATCCCGGCTTTTCAGTATTGTACTGATAATGCCGGTATGATCGGCGTGGCTGCCCATTACAAATACTTGCGCGGTGAGTTTTGCGGGCAGGAGGTTACTCCGTTTCCCCGGTGAGGGTTTTTACTTAAGCATTTGTGAACACACAAATGATGCGTGGCAGACAAATATGCTTTTGCTTTACCTTTGCAATAATACACCTTTTAGCTGACTTCTTCGTATGGTCAGCCCAAAAATTGGCGTGACCAAAAAATACATTTTTATGAAAAAATACATTTTTGCTGCGCTTACGTTTTGCGCCGTCGCTCTTGCCACAATGGCTTTCCGCCCATCCGACATCCCAGCGGCCACTCCTGCTGGCCCGGAGATGAAGTGGTACACTTGGGAGGAAGCGATGGTCCTGCACAAGACCAAGCCCCGCAAATTGCTGATCGACGTCTATACCGACTGGTGCGGCTGGTGTAAGCGCATGGACAAGACCACTTTCGCTGACCCGGCTGTGTCGGCCTACATCGCCGCCAATTTCTACCCGATCAAGTTCAATGCCGAGCAGAAAGGTGACGTCAAGTTTGACGATAAGACTTTTGGCTACGTAACGCAGGACGGCGGGCGCGGTGTACACACGCTGGCCTATGCCTTGTTGGACGGCAACATGGGCTACCCGTCGGTGGTCTATCTAAACGAAAAAAACGAGCGGATTCTAATTTCACCGGGCTTCAAGGAGCCAGCGGATATGTTGAAGGAACTGCACTTCACGGCGGAGGAACATTACAGCAAGACTACCTGGGAGAAATACCGCGCGGAAAATTAGCGGAATGCGGAATGGCTCAATTGAGCCATTCCGCATTTCACATGGCCTTCGGCACCGCCGATTGCGCTCCCTCCCATTCGTACAACCCCTCAATCGACAAATAGCGTTCGCCCGTGTCGTAGTTGAAGCCTAGTATCCGTGCACCCGCCGGGATGTCCGCCAGCTTCTGGGCAATAGCTGCCAGCGTAGCCCCCGACGACACGCCGCCGAAGATGCCCTCTTCCACCACTGCCCGCTTGGCGTATTCAAAAGCGTCTTCCTTGGAGACTTGGATCACGCCGTCCAGTACATCGGTGTGCAAGTTGCGGGGAATAAAGCCCGCGCCGATGCCCTGAATCGGGTGCGGTCCCGGTGCGCCGCCGGAGATGACCGGGCTGAGGGCCGGTTCCACGGCGAAGACTTGCAACTTTGGGAAGTGGGCTTTTAGCACTTCGGCCACTCCCGTGATGTGCCCGCCAGTGCCCACTCCCGTGATGAGGTAGTCAATACCGTCCGGGAAATCCTGTAGGATTTCCTGCGCCGTCGTGGCCTTATGGATGGCGATATTAGCTTCATTTTCAAACTGTTGTGGCATCCAGGCATTTGGTATTTCCGCCACTAGTTGGCCAGCGCGCTCGATAGCCCCCTTCATGCCTTTTTCGCGCGGCGTCAGGTCAAACTGCGCCCCATAGGCGGCCATCAACCGACGGCGTTCCACACTCATACTTTCCGGCATAACCAAGATAATCTGGTATCCTTTTACGGCAGCCACCAGTGCCAAACCGATGCCCGTATTGCCACTGGTCGGCTCCACGATGATACTGCCAGGACGCAATTCGCCACTTTGCTCGGCAGTTTCGATCATGGACAAGGCAATGCGGTCTTTGATGCTACCGCCCGGGTTGGCACGTTCGAGCTTTAGCCACACTTCATGCTGGCTGCCAAAGAGACGGTTGACGCGGACATGGGGCGTATTACCAATGGTTTCGAGAATGTTGTTCGCTTTCATGCGTAGGAAAAACGTTGATGAAGGTTGATAAAAAAGGTTGATGAGGGTTGATGGAAAAAGTTGATAAAGGTTGATGAAGAATTATGGTTGTATCTAATGTTTTACACAAACCTTAATCAATTCATTTTCAAATCACAAAATTGACTGGCTCGTCGAAGGGCCGGGTACGTACTTTCAACTGCGATTGGTGCAGCACGACGGAATAAGGTGGCACGCTGCTGGTCAGCCAGCTGTTACCGCCGATCACGGAATCGTGGCCTACCACGGTCTGGCCGCCCAAAATAGTACAGTTGGCGTATAAAATGCAGTTGTTCTCAATCGTCGGGTGACGTTTCACCTTGGCCAGCGATTTGTCTACCTGCAATGCACCGAGCGTGACGCCTTGGTATATTTTTACATTGTCCCCGATTACGGACGTCGCACCGATCACTACCCCGGTGCCGTGGTCAATAAAAAAAGAATGCCCAATCGTGGCCGCCGGGTGAATATCGATGCCAGTCTTGCCGTGCAAATGCTCAGAAAACATCCGCGGCAGCAGGGGTGCACCCAATTTGTGCAGCGTATTGGCAATGCGGTAGGTGGCAATGGCCTGGAAACCGGGATAAGTCGCAATTACCTCTTCCAGACAAGTCGCCGCAGGATCAAACCGCAGGATGGCCTCCGCATCATCGAGAATCGTATCGTACACTTGAGCCAACTGGTCGAAAAAACCGTCGGAGATGTGCATGACCGCACCCGCCGTATCTTCCAATACCGGATAGAGCAGCTTATGCAGGTCGTTGCGCAAAGTCGCGTACTGCACTTTGGCCGGTCGCGCCTCATCGCTTAATTTAGGGAACAAGAACAAGAACAGCGCGTCGCAAAGCCGATGGGTCTCCGCCCGGGCCGGTATCTGGACACCCTCGCCGGACTGTTGGGCATCCAGGCGTTGGAAGAATTTTTCTAAGGCAGGTTTCATAAATAAATAGGCAATAAGCAAAAGGCAATAAAACGCAAGTTATTGACAGACAATTAGTTAATTGAAGGTAATTAACTAAAAACAAGTACCCTTCCACGCGCCAAGTCGGGAAAGGGTGCCTATCATAAAAAGCAACTATTGTGATCGTTTATCGTTCAAACGCCTGCAAAAGTCGCTCCCGGCCCTTTCCATACAGTAGGACAGCAACAGCAACAACAAGTTCTATTTTGGACGAGCAACGATTTCATTTTTTCAGTCGAGCAACAAACATAGGGGCAGATCATCCGAACCAAATCGCAGATCAACTTTTTCGCTTCCTCGCCGTACCCAAAGCGGTGCAGTATAGCACCCTCGGCAAACTGGAACGTAAAGAAGTTCCGAACAGTTTTCCGGTCTTTTTCTATTTCGTCCACCAACTTGGTATCAGCAGAAAGATAGTCGGCAAAAATTTCCGCGCCGTGTTCAAGAT
>JAYUXG010000291.1:0-10281 GCA_043753125.1 Saprospirales bacterium
GACGACAACTTTTTGCTGGTGGCCGTGGATCGTCGGGAAGGCGTGTTCGATTCGGTGTTCCTGGCGAAGTTCCAGGATTTTACACTACGGGCCGGGCAACTGCCCCACGTCACGTCGGCAAACAGCCTGACCAAGATGCAGTACCCGCTGAAGACCCCTTTTGGCATTACCACGGTGCCGGTAATCCACCTGGACAATCCCGCTTTTTATGCTACCGATCGAACGAAGGTGCTGCAAGACCGCCGCTTCGTCAACAACCTGATCTCGGCGGACGGGACTGCCCTGGCCGTAGTGCTGAAAACGGTGAACCGGAACACCTTGGAACAGGGACAGGAACTGATGGGTGCATTGGACAGCCTGCTGGCGGGCTATGGATTTGAGGAAACCCATACGCTGGGTCGGGCTTATTTCCAGCGCGATCTGGTGCGGATGGAAAAACGGGAGATCCTGGTCTCGACCTGCCTAGCAGCATTATTAGTCATCTGCGTACTTTTCTTCATTTTTCGGCGGTGGTGGACGGTGTTCATCGCCATGACGGGCATTGGGTTGGCCCTGTTGTTTTTTCTCGGCCTACTCAGCGCGGTGGGCCGCGAACTGAACGCCCTGTCCGCCCTCTATCCTATTCTAATGTGTATTGTGGGCGTAGCCGACACGATCCACATTACCAGCAAATATCTGGATGAATTGGGCAAGGGCCACGACCGGGAGACCGCCATTCGCACTACCCTGCGCGAGATCGGATTGGCAACCTTTATCACTTGCATCACTACGGCCATTGGTTTTGCCTCGCTGGTCACCAACCGCACAGTTCCGATCCAGGCTTTTGGCTTGAATGCCGCCTTGGGAGTCATACTCTCCTTCTTTGTGATCTACGGTTGGTTGTGGGCCATGTTGCCGCGTTTTCAACTGCACCAACTGGTCAAGGCCACGCCAGAATACGCCTTTTGGGATCGATTCATGGGTTGGACATATCGTTTCACCAAGCAACATCATCGGGGCATCGTTTGGTTTTCGCTGGGTTTGGTGGCGATTTGCGCAATCGGTATCACCAAAATACACACCAATTACTACCTGAAAGACAACCTGCCGCGTGGCCAGCAGGTGACTAGGGATTTTTTGTACTTCGAACAAAAGTTTGCCGGCTTCCGGCCCGTGGAAGTCGCCGTCTTTCCCCAAAATGGGCGCCAGGCGGATGACTTTGAGGTGCTGCAACAAATGGACAAACTGGAAAACCACTTGCGCAGCTACCCGCCGGTAAAGACTATTGCCTCGATCAACGACGTGTACCGCAGTCTGCACGCTATGAATTTTGGCAACCGTCCGGAGGCGTATCGCTTGCCGGACAGCCTCGCTGAGTTTGAGGGCTACCAACGGATAGCGGAAAAAATACCGGCTGCTTATTCGGAAGTGCTCTTGAGCAAAAACCACGACAAGGCCCGCATCGCGGTGCGCATGACCGATGTGGGGCGTGATTCAGTGGAACGGATGCAACAGGACGTCGAAAGTTGGTGGGCTGCAAACATCGACTCGTCCATCGCCAAATTCAAGCTTACGGGGACGGGGGTGATCTTGGATCGCAACTCAGTCTACATCCGCGACAATATGCTGCAAGGGCTATTGCCATCGGTGCTGGTGGTCGCCATCATCATGGGCTTTTTGTTCAAAGACCTGCGCATGGTAGTGGTGTTCGTGGTACCCAACGTGCTGCCCCTGCTCTTCGCCGGAGCGTTCATTGGCTACCTCGGCATCCCACTGGAGGCGGGCATTGCCACGGTGTTCAATATTGTTTTCGGCATTGCAACGGACGACACAGTGCATTTTTTGAGCAATTTCAAGCTCTGTCGTAGTCGGGGTCTTTCGGTGGAGGAATCGCTGCAAACGACGTTGGCAGAGACAGGCAAAGCGATGTGCCTGAGCAGCATCATCCTGTTTTTCAGCTTTGCGGTGCTGTTATTCTCTATTTACCCACCTTCCATCATCGTGGGCTTGTTGGTGAGCATCACTTTGGTGGGTGCTTTATTTTGCGATTTGCTGCTGGTACCAGTGCTGGTGCGATGGCTGATCAAGGAATAGGCAAATGAGCAATTGACAAAAAAGAACCGCTTGATGATTCCGTTTGTCTTTTGCCCAGGTGCTATTTTGCTTTCTTGCCTGTTGATGGTTTTCCTGTTGATGGTTTTCCTGTTGCTGGCTTGCCGATTGCCGGTTTACCGATTTCTCCTTTACCGATCATCTTCTCGCATTCGGCCAGCAGGTACTCCGCTTTGCCGCGATGGCGGAAGTTCGGATCGCTGTCCTTGAATGTACGCTGTAGGTAGGCCCGCAGTTCTATAGCCGATTCCGTATGCTTCTTGGCATGGAAAAGGCAGTCGCCCTTTTGCAGCCGAGCGAGCCAGTAGAGCGGCTGGAGCGGAATGGAAAGGCGGAGGCAGTTGTTGAAATCCTGCACGGCAACCTCCCATTCATTTCTTAGCATTCGCACCTTACCGCGCCCATAGTAGGGTTCCGGGTTGTTTGGATAGAGATCAATGCTTTTGGAAAAGTCGTACAGGGCATCGTTGAAATTCTTCAACTTGTAATTCACATAGCCCCGACGCTCATAGGCCAGGGCGTGGCTGGCGTATTTGGAAATGGCGCGGTTGAGGGCTTCGGTCGCTTCCATTTCCATTCCGCCCTGTTGCATCAGTTCGCAGGCACGATGGTATTCGGACACCGCTACTTTATCGGAACGGGGCTCTATCTTGAACTCAGCCAGCACTTGGCCGCTGTCTACGCACCAAGCACCCACATTCCCCATGATAGCGTATTGGGCCACTTCCTGCAAAAGCGAAGTAGTAGTACGCCAGTTCCTTTCGCTGCTCATCAGCGTCTGCGAGGGAACAGTAAGCGAGTAATCATCCGCGCAAAATATCTGCTCGGCAGCAAATAACACGTCGCCCTTGAAATAACTTTCGAGCCGGGTCATCCAATGCTGGAGAACCATGTTATATGTGCGCTCTGTGCCAAATTCCAGGCGCCCCCGGAAAATGAGTTTAAGTTGCTGCTGTTGCGCTTGCATAGTCATTTTTCCTGCTGTTAGATTAGGCTTATATAAGGTCTGACCCGAAGCAATCCCAGATAGGGAGAAAGATCAGAAAGTGTAGGAAGGTTTTTACGAGAATTACAAAGTTAATTAATAAATACGTTTTTTACCAAAATAAAGTAGATTTTTTTACAAAAAACTATTTGTTTTATAAATGTCTGCGGATGGTAGCTTGCAAATTGTGCCACTGCGCCAATTATTCTTTGGTCATCTGGCCGCTATATTTTCTAAACCTTTTAGGGAGGGGGCATTTCTTGAAAGCTTCTTTTTTTGTCTAAAATTTGCCATAAAATCGCGGTGCTGACCAAAACAGGGACAAATTACCGGCATAGGCAGGCTAAAAACATATGGCAGCCTGATTATAGTTCATGATTTATAATGCCGAAGCTCCGCCCTGCCAGTACCACTCCAAAAGCAATCAGTAACACGCCAATAGACCGCTGCACCCAACGCAAATGCTGGGGGGTCAGCCATTGGCGCAGGCTCTTGGCACCCCAGGCCTTCAATAGGTCGGCCAACGCAAGGGTGCAGAGCATGCCCCCAAAAAAGCGCAGGGCGACCCCTCCTCCGTTTTGGTGCGTGGCGATCACCCCGCTGCCGATGCCGATCCAGAAAAAAACGGTGAATGGATTGACGGTGTTGATCAAAAATCCCCTTACCGTATAATGCCATAGGCTGATTGGCGGGGAGGCCAGGTCCAAGGTTGGCACTGGTGCGGACGGCTTCAGCAGGTGGACCAACCCAAAAGAGATGAGCAACAGCCCACCCAGCAGGCCCGCCCATAGCCGAAAATTAGGCAAAGCGGTGAAAGCAGTCAGGGCGGAGGTGCCAAAATAGGCCAGCAGTGCAAACAACACATCACTGGCCCACACGCCGGTGGCCATCGCTGCGCCGACCCGAAATCCACCGGCCAGGCCAGCCTGTACAATGGCAAACAACAGTGGCCCGACCATAAGGCTAAGCGTGAGGCCCAGCAAAATTCCTTCTAACAGCATGGTTGCTATCTAATACCTACCGACGCAAACACCGGATAATGGTCAGAAAATGGTCCAGGCACCGTGCGGCAGGAATAGGTGCGAAAACTTGGCTCCGTCAAAACGTAGTCGATGCGCAGCAGCGGCAGCGCGCCGTCAAACGTGGTACCGAGACCGCGCCCTTTTTCCCGAAACGTATCGGTGAGACCCCGTACGATCAAGCCGTAGACATAGGAATTGGGGGTGTCGTTGAAGTCGCCGCAGACGATGACCGGGTGCGGACAGGTCGCAATGTGGTCGCATAGCAACTGGGCCTGTTCGGCCCGGATCTGGGTGGCATCGCCCACTTTATTCAATACGTTGCCGATGTCGTGCCAGGTTTCTCCTTCGTCCAGTTCGGCTTCTTCTATCACTTTTTCGGTGGCGTTAGTGACCTTATTCGATTGTAAATGAACGTTATATACCCGCACTATCCTTTTATTGATGCGTACGTCCACCCACAGGGAAGAATTGGCGGTCTTGCCAAAGGGGATTTCGCCGCCACCTTCCATCGGGAAGCGGCTGAGGATGACGGTGCCTTTTTTGAGGTTGAAGGTGTGCGGATAGCCCATTTTTTCGGCTACCAGGCGGTAAAACTTGCCGCTCGTCTCTTGGGTACACATGATATCTGGAAAGCCGTTTTCCTGCAAAAAGCGGGCGTAGTCCGAGGCCGTTTTTTCGCGCAGCGCATCGGTCAGCTTCTGTTGGCCGCGCCACAGTCCGCCAAGGTTATGCGTCGCCACCGTGATGGCGTTTTCCGGGACGGTGGCTTTGGCCATATCAAAACCGATAAATCCGTTGACGTATTGCCAGCCCAGGGCCACCATGCCTATGTGGTACAGCGCAAAGCGGTTCAAACGCAAGGCCCAGAGAACGAACAGCAGCACGTTGGCCAACAAGATCCAGGGGAACGCCGTACCAAAGAATGCCAACCAGCTGAATCGAATCGGGTTTACGTACGGGCAGACGTAAGCCAACAGGGTGAGTACCACCACCAGTGCGCTCGTTATTTTCAGCACTTGATTGAACAGGGAACGCATGGCTATTTTTTACTGGCTTGGTACAAAAAGTCCTTTTCCTCTTTGGAAAGGCTCTCGTATCCCTGCTGTTTTATCTTGTCCAAAATGGCATCCAGTTGGTCCTGAAAGGAAAAGGTCTCCGGGTCTCTGGCACTGTTGCCTTTGGCCTTGCCGAAGGTAGTCGCTTTCATGGCGGGCTGCGGGCGACGCTTGTGGGCAGATTGGCGACGGGGACGATTGGAGAACCAGCCCTTGATGGTGTCCAGTATCTTGTCCACCCCTTGCGACATATCCTTGCCATCGCGCAAGCGGTACACAAAAAAGCAGCCGAACAAAAAACCGCCAATGTGGGCCGCGTGCCCGCCCGTGTTGGACTGGTTGGCAATGCCCACCAGATCGAGCAAGACGATGACCAGCACGATATATTTGAGCTTTACTTCGCCCAACAAAAACAACATCACCCGGTAGTCGGGTGCCAGCACGAGGGCGGTGCTCGCCAGGGCCATGATTGCTCCCGATGCCCCCAGGGCATAATACCCTACGTTGAACTGCGGCACTTGCGCCGACAAAAAATACAGGGCGTTACCTACCAAGCCGCCCAGCAGGTAGACCGGCAATACCCGGCGGGTACCGATCAGGTCGGACACGATGGTGCCAAACAGGTACAACCCAATGACATTGTTCAGGAAATGCCAGAAGTTTTCATGCAGAAATATACTGGTTACCGGTGCCCATACCCGCCACAAGAGGTGCCAGTCGCCGGGCATACACAACCAATTGAGGGCTTCGTTGAACACCTCGTTGGTCTTGGCACGGTCGCCGCCCAGGGCCAGCCACAGCAGGAAGTGCAGGATGTTGACTGCTATGAATACGGCAAAATTGATGATCACCAAACGGGCCACCATGTTGCCATTGCGAAAAGCGAAGTTGATGTCGTCCTTGATGGACCGAAAAACGGCCATGAGCTGAGGCAGGTTTAGAAAGTTTAGAGAGGGCTTAATAGGGTTTACACAACTTAGAAAATGATAGAGCGGCTGAAAGAGTTTAGTTATTTTAAAAAAATCATTTCGGCGGCGAACAACGTTTTGAATGCAACAACATAATCACGCCGTAATTTAAATCTTTGGAGGATGCGAACAGTTGAGTAATTGACCAAAGCACTTGATAATCAGGTAATTGATCAAATACTCAAATATTCAAATAAACTTAGTTTACAGTGCGCCAACCCCTCCACACCAAATATAGCACCTTTACTTGAAAAGGCTGCCTTTATACCACACCAAAATAAGGATCAAGCCAAACAACGCGCCGCCCAAGTGGGCAAAGTGTGCTATGCCCTGTGCGTATCCACCAAACCCATAGATCAATTCCAGTGCCGCGATAATCGGCACAAACACCTTGGCTTTCAACGCAATAGGTGGAAACAGCAGACGAATTTCCACGTTCGGGAATAGGCAGGCGAAGGCCACGTAGATTCCGAAAACTGCCCCCGAAGCCCCCAGCATCGGGATGTTGTACACGATCTCGGCCAACTCCCTGCCGTGGCTGATCTGCCACCATTCCGTGAACATTTGCAGGGCATACGATCCAACGCCACAAAACAGGTAAAATAACAGAAAACGCCGTGGTCCCCAAACCATTTCCACCATGGTGCCGAAAAAATAGAGCGACAGCATATTGAACAAAATATGCATGATATTGCTGTGCATGAACATATGCGTCAACACCTGGTAGGGCTGAAAGTGCGGCGAACCGGGCAAGAAAGCCGCCAATTGTAAACGTCCTAAACGCCCGGTACCAGTTACTACATCCCAGTTTTCTGTGCCCAGCACCACGTACGTCCCAATAAACATCAGCACATTGATAATTATCAGATGCCGGACAACGCCGGAAAAAGGTTGTTGAAAGTTGAAATAAGACATTAATAAATGTGCTAATTTGAAAATATGCTAATGGGCTAAACGCTACGTGATTATGATTCTTTTGAGGATCTGAATATTTGAGTATTTGATCAAATCCTCTTATCCTCATCCCTCAAACTGCTTCCGCAGCTCCTCCAGCCCAAAGGTGATAAAACATTTTCTTCCCGACGGGCTGGCAAACGGCACAGCACACGCAAAAAGCCGGTCGGTCAAGTCCTGCATTTCGGGCACCGTGAGAAATTGGTTCCGTCGCAGGGCGGCACTGCGGGCCATCGCGCGGGCCAGGTTGTCGTGCAGGCCCAGCTCCAGGTCAAGGTTGTCCTTATATTGCGCCAGCAGCTTTTCCACCAGATTTTCCTCGGCTTGGTTGCCACTCAGTTCGGCGGGCGTACCATGCACCACAAAGGCATTGCCGCCAAATTCGGCGATCTCGAAGCCCAGCCGGTTTATTTCCGGCAGGATGCCGCGCAGCAACAGCGCATCCGCTGGCGGCAGCTCGATGGTGGTCGGGAACAACGCATTTTGCGTAGCCATTGGTTGGCTGCCGAGGGCTTCCGCGTACCGCTCGAACAAGATGCGCTCACTGGCAGCCTGTTGGTCGATCAGCAAAAAACCGGACTTGATGTGGCTCACAATATATTGTCCATGCACTTGGTATGGCTCTCTGATGCCCTTGGAAAAGCTGTTCGTCTCGTCGTCCAACCGGGTGTTTTCGGCACTGGCCCGCACCTCGAAGTGGGTTTCGGTATCCCCTGGCTCTGCGGAAGGGAAGGCGTTCGGGTCGGTGGCGGAAGCGGTGGGGCCGCTCCCGCTGGCAGATGCAAACAAATCCAACCCTTCGTAGGCACGTTGCCAGTTGCGCAGATTGTCCTGGTGGCGGCGGTCTTCCGGACGATTGGGTCGATAGTCGCCCGATGAATTGGACTTGTCGGCGGGATGATCCAAAGTTGGCGTACGCGTCGGTCTCGACTGAAAAGCCGGTTCCTGCTCAAAATCGAGGCTGGGGGTGATGTTATGCGTCCCCAAGGCGTGGCGCACCGTGACCTTCAGGTAGTTGTACACCAGTTTTTCATCGTCGAACTTGATCTCCTGTTTGGTCGGATGTACATTGATGTCAATCCGCGCCGGATCGATGTCGAGAAACAAGGTGTACAGGGCATAACTGTCGGTGGGCAGCATTTCCTCGTAGGCACTCATCACCGCATGGTGCAGATAGCTGCTCTTGATGAAGCGTTTATTGACAAAAAACAACTGTTCGCCGCGTGTTTTTTTGAAATAATCGGGCTTGCCAACGAAGCCGGTGATACGCAGGATGTCGGTTTTTTCCTCCACCGGCACCAGCTTCTTGTTCACCTGTTCGCCAAAAATCTTCACGATGCGCTGCCGTAGATTGCCAGCTGGCAAATGGAAGATTTCCTGGTCGTTGTGGTGCAGCGAGAAGAAAAGATCGGGATGGGCCATCGCCACGTGCTGGAACTCGTCCAGGATATGGCGCATCTCCACGGGGTCGCTTTTTAGAAAATTGCGGCGCGCCGGTACGTTATAGAACAGGTTTTTCACCGCAATGCTCGTCCCAGCCGGGGTCTGGCAAGGCTCCTGGACTTTGACCGTCGAATCTTCGATCACGATTCGCACCCCAAGTTCATCCAAGGTGCGCCGGGTGCGCAGCTCCACCTGGGCCACCGCAGCAATGGAGGCCAATGCCTCGCCGCGGAAACCCATCGTATTAATGGAGAACAGGTCTTTTGCATCCCGAATCTTGGACGTGGCGTGCCGCTCGAAGCTCATCCGGGCATCGGTCTCCGACATACCGCAGCCATTATCAATGACCTGGATGAGCACCTTGCCCGCATCGCGCAGCAGCAGTTTGACCTGCGTCGCCCCCGCGTCCACGGCATTTTCCAACAACTCCTTCACCACCGAGGCGGGACGCTGGACTACTTCCCCGGCGGCAATCTGGTTGGCCACACTTTCGGGCAATAATTGGATGACGTCGGTCATGTTTTTGTGCCAATGGGCAGCTGTCAGGTGAGAGACGTAAGCAAATGATAAAACAGAGAGACGTCGGGGATGTTTTTGTGTTAACGGCCCTTTTTAGGCTTAAATTAGTGGGCAAAGATACAATTTTGACGACCCATGTTCAAATGCCAAACACACTTTATACTTTTGCCCCACTTTCAGCATCAAACCATTCGGACAAAAATGGACAATATTCAAAATACGCGCGGCAAAGGGTACTGTATGCTGTATCTGGCCATGTTTCTCTTTTTAATCACCGCCCTGGTGCTGATGCTCTACGGTCGGAGTGGGGTGGTGGATTTCATCAAATAGACTGCTGCGCTGCCTAAGTCTCCTTTTTATCATCCTGACAGGAACCCGTATATGCTACGGTGTACGCCGCTTTTGTCATCTTGGCGGGATGACAAAAGCGGTGTGTTTTGAGCACAGCTACGCGACAATAATTACCGGGTAAAAAGCGGCGTTTACGAAACCTTTGAGGTTTGGTAAACGTGTTAGTACGTAATATGAGTGATTTAGTTAATTCCTTTCCCGCAACCAACCGACAAGCCACAGCCAACGTCATACCTTATAATTGTTATCTTTCAATCATTAACCGTCCTTTTTATCCACCAAAAATTACTATTATGTTAAAACAAAATTTTCTAAATGGGGAGGGCTTTACCGCTGCCTGCTGCTTGTTTTCCTGACCAGTGCCGCCGCTGACATGAACGCTCAGGCCATCCTTTTCCACGATTCCGGCCTGACCAAGGCCAATCTCAGCACCAGTGATGTCCCAAAGTACGAATACTTCGAGTACTCGTCCAAGACCGACGGGTTCTGGCTGATGCATCTCTCCAGTTTTAGTAGCCAGGTGGCGGACGGCTACCCCGAAGTTAAAATGCCGGGCAGCCTTACCCTGCGTCGTTACAAAGCCCGCTATGTGGAGACCAAGCCCAACGGTGACATCCTTTGGTACGGCGATTTCGTGGACGACTATGGCGAGCAGTTGGATGGGTATGCCAGCCTGAGCTGTTATGGTGGGAAAGTGATGGGCAGTTTTGTCCTGACCGAAGCGGATTATGCCCTGTATCCCGTCAAAGACAGCCTTTATCTCCTCGTTAAAGAGGAAAATGAACTCGCATACACCTGCGGCTACCAGGAGCAGGAAGGAGAAGAAGAACTCACTGCTGACCAGAATCAGGCTGAGGTGCAGGATCGCACTTGCGACAACGCGGAAGTGAAAG
>JAYUXG010000292.1:0-10279 GCA_043753125.1 Saprospirales bacterium
ATTCATTTGTACGTCGCTATGTTCGAGTGGATGCACAACTGGAAGAAAATATCGCCCGCATTTATGCAGGCAATAGTATTCAGTAAGTCAGAAACATGACCAAATCCTTTAATACCGATATGTCGTTTGATAACTCCATCAACCAGATTTTTTCACTAAAATACACCTACATACAATTGGGTTGTATGCCTAAGTTTTTACAAAAAATCAATCCATTGCGCCTTACTTTTTTGGTAGAACTTGACATGCCTGATCTGCTCGCCCAAGTAGACAAATCAAACTGGATCAGCGAGTGGGATTTCCTGCTGAAAATCTAATTCTTCACCCTAATCACCACTCCACAATCCGCTTCGGCAACACCACTGGTTCCACCGGCGGATAATAGTAATGCTCCACCACGGCTGCTTCCAGACGTTTTTTCAAGACCAGATTTTTGGTCGCCAAGTCATACACTTCCGTCCCGGCAGCATCGAACACCGAGAGCAACGTGACGTGCAAGGAACGCAGCAAACCGGAGCGTCCATCGCGCTCGAGCATCAGTGCCGCTTCGCCCACCCACTCTACGCCTTTGTTGTTGCGATGCCGATACAGCACGATCTCGTACAGGACGCGCGGGTACACAGGATAAGGTTCGTCAGTTTGCTCCGGCATAAAAGCGTATTTTTGCTGGTGAAGGAATATATGGAGCAAATATATTCCACTAAATGGAAAAAGTAAAAATAAATGGAAAAATTATTTTCCACAAAATAATTTTTTCCATTTACCGTCGACATTTTTTCTATTTCCAAAAGATTCGCAGAATCGCATCTCGTTGAAAATATGAGCGTTATAAAGCAAGGAGAGAAATTGTTGTTGCTGGTCAAGCGCGATAGCCGGAATACCAAAGAGATTGCCATCGCTATGAATATCGACAAATCGTACCTACCGAGGCTCTACAAAATGGACATTCTGCCCTCCAAACCGCTCAAAAAAGCGCAGGAGGTGTTTGGCGTATCAGCCGAATACTTTTTGGGCGATAGTGCTGAGCCGATGGCGGTGTCCGAGCCGGACGTACCCTACGTGAGTATTAGCACATTTTTGCTCATGCAGGCCGAAAATGCCAGCCTACGCGACGAACTCCGTCTTCTCACCACAATGCTGGAGCAGCAGAGGTCCATCAACGCCGATTTGGCAGAAGCCCTGAAAAATCTGAGCAAACGGGATTAATAAATCTGGCTGATGTGCTAAATGTGGATAATGCGCCACGTAGTATCCACGTTCGTCCCCACTGGAACCCGTACTGAGCAGATCAAATAGTTAAATCCCGCACCCGTTTATCAATGAATGCTTACCGTCCAGTCATATTGACCACGTGTTTGCTACATTGACCTACCTTATTCCTTCACCTATGGCCATTCGTTTCGCTTTCTTTTTTCTGCTCCTGCCTTTTTTCTCTACCTGTCAAACCACACCAGCCGTGCAAATCATCCCCCAACCGCTACGGGTGGAGCCTCGGGAAGGGAGTTTCAAGTTGCAGGCCGATACCCGCATCTACGTCCCGGCGGATCAGCCAGAATGGGACTTGGCGGCGCAATACTTCATGGCCCTGGCCCACTCCTCCACGGGCTACCACTTGGTGAGCCAGCCATTCAAGACTGCGATCCGGGAGCCGCGCAGCAACGCTATTTATTTTTTGCCCGACGAAAAAATCGCCGCTGCGGAGGGCTACACGCTGGAAGTGCGGCCTAACGCCATCCTCATCCGGGCACGCACGGCGGCGGGTGCATTCTACGCCGTGCAGTCGTTGCGCCAGTTGTTTCCAGCGGCCTTCAACAGCCCAAAAGCGGTAAGCAATACGGCCTGGACGGCCACGGCTTGCCTGATCGAAGATGCCCCCCGCTTTAAGTATCGGGGTCTGCACCTCGATGTGGCGCGACACTTTTTCCCGGTAACTTTTGTCAAAAGGTACATCGATCTGCTGGCCGTACACAAGCTCAACGTTTTCCACTGGCACCTCACCGAGGATCAGGGTTGGCGGATTGAGATCAAAAAGTACCCGAAGCTCCAGACGATTGCTGCCTGCCGCAAAGAGACACTGATCGGCCACAATTCCGATCTGCCGCAGACTTTTGATGGCCAGCCCTATTGCGGCTATTACACCCAGGCCGAAGTGAAAGAGGTAGTCGAGTACGCGCGGCGGCGATTCGTGACCATTATACCAGAGATTGAGATGCCCGGCCACGCACAGGCGGCCCTGGCGGCGTACCCGGAACTTGGCTGTACGGGCGGCCCTTACGCCACTGCCACGAAGTGGGGCGTCTTTGGCGATGTATTCTGCGCCGGCAACGAGCAAACCTTTGCCTTTCTGGACGACGTACTGACCGAGGTATGCGCATTGTTCCCTGGCCCGTATGTCCACGTTGGTGGCGACGAATGCCCCAAGGACAGTTGGAAAAAATGTCCCAAATGCCAAAAAAGGATCAAGGACGAACACCTGGCGGATGAACACGCATTGCAGAGTTACTTCATCGGCCGGGCGGAAAAAATGCTCGCCAAGCACGACAAGAAGCTCATCGGCTGGGATGAAATATTGGAAGGCGGTTTGTCGCCCAGTGCCACGGTGATGAGCTGGCGCGGCATCGATGGCGGTATTGCCGCCGCGCGCCTGCACCACGACGTCATCATGACCCCTACCACGCACGTCTATTTTGACTATTATCAGGGCGATCCCGCCACGGAGAAGTTGGGCGTTGGGCGTTTATTGCCGCTCGAGCAAACCTATAGTTACGAGCCAATACCGGATACGCTCACCGCCGAGGAAGCCCGGTACATTCTTGGTGCGCAGGGCAACCTTTGGTCGGAGTATACGCCCAAGGAAGCGCAAGTAGAATATATGGTCTATCCGCGTGCCTGTGCGTTGGCAGAAGTGGTCTGGACGGCGAAAGAACGTAAAATTTGGCCTGATTTCGTGCAGCGTCTTCCTGCCCATTTTGCCCGATTGGAAGCGATGGGGGTGAATTATGCCAAGACTTTTTATGACGTATCTGCCTCCTATTCAAACGGCAAGGTAAATCTGAACACCCTGGATGCCAAATCGAAAATCCGTTTTACCACCGATGGCCAAGAGCCGACCGTCCGCTCAGCCGTTTATACGGAACCTTTTGCCATTGCAAAAACCACCACCGTAAAAGCAGTAGTCTTTAGGCACGAGGAGCCAGTCGGTAAGGTATTGAATATGCAATATTTGGTGCATAAGGCCAGCGGCAAGTCCTACACCCTGTCTCACTCCCTTGGCCGGTATTCGGGCGGCGACACGTATGCGCTTACCAATGGCATCGTTGGCAATGCCCGTACCCACAGTATCAACTGGGTCGGGCTGGTGAACAATGACATTGACCCGGTCATCGATTTGGGTACTCCCACGGCTATCAGCCGGGTGACCCTGCACTATCTGGACAACGCGGGTGCCTGGATTTATCCGCCGCGCGGAATGGAGGTGTACGGCTCGGCGGATGGACAGAATTTCACGCTGTTGGCGAAGCGGGAAGTGCTGGCGCAAACCAAGGCTGGCAGCCACGCAGAAACGGTGGTGCTGGAAACGCCCAATGCCAAAACCCGCTACCTGAAAGTGGTGGTCCAAAAATTTGGTGTCATTCCCGCCGGTGCGCCTGGCGCAGGTGAAGGGGCTTGGGTCTTTGTGGACGAAATTATGGTGGAGTAAGTCCTTTACTTACTCCACCTTTCCACTATTAGGTATAAAAACAAAATTGTTTGACATTGGATAATAGACTGTTAGACGTTGAAAACCCAATGATTTAGTCAAAAGTCTAATGTCCAATTTCTAATGTCTTAGTACCTATCATACCTAACCGGCAACTACTGTTTTAAAGCATGATCGAATTTCAATTAGATGGCCATCCGTTCATCACCCTCAACAACTTGTTGAAAGCCATGCATTTGGTTGGGACGGGCGGCGAGGCCAACATCCGCATTGCGGATGGAGAAGTGCAGGTAAACGGCGCGGTGGAGACGCAAAAACGAAAGAAATTGCGGCCCAGCGACGAGGTACTGTTTCAGAACAAGAAGATCGTGATTCGGTAGGCTCTGCCGCTGGCTCTACTGCAAAATAACCAGTTTTTCATTGCGTACCGGTTGACGATTGATACGAATACGCACAAAGTAGGTGCCTGCGGACAGCTTTTCCGTGGGCAGCTGAAACTGGGAGTGGCCTGGTGGCACGGCATCCTGTTGTAGATATGCCATCATCTGCCCGGTCACACTGATCACTTCTATCTCTACACCGCCGGGCAATGGCTTTTCGATATCCAATTGCACCGTCCCTGGCACTGCGGGGTTCGGGTAGAGCCGCACCCCCACTTCGGCAGCCACCATGCTTTGATCCGCATCGGTACGCTCCTCCATATTGCCATCGAAGTTGTTGATGCCCAACTGGTAGACCTTAGCAGTATAAGTATGGTTTGTATTGCCAAAGCTAGCGCAGCCCCATACCCGCGCTGGCGAAGTATTGCGCTTGCGGCAGATGCCCGTGTAGTCGCCCCAGCGCGAAGTGCCAGACCCTGGGCCGGTTAAGTCTACGTGGCTGGTCCCAAGGGCGCAGACGGTCCAGCTACCGGATGTATTCAATGCGTCATCCACGGTGATGGCCCCGATGCCTGGATAGTGGTTGCCAGTGGTGGAGTACTCAAAAGTGATGACCACCGATTTGTCGGTGGCGGCACTGCCCGCCCACGCTACGCAGGGATACACCATGTCGTAGGCGGTGGCATAGATGGTGCGGGAAGTGATAGATAGCGCAACTGGGTCCAATCGGTGATAAAACAGGCCGTTGAATGTGCCAGAGCCGGACACTTTGGAGTGGAACACGTAGTGTATCAATCCGTTGAGATAAAACGCGGACATACCGCGGCAATCGCCAGTATTCAATTTTTCGCTCGAGCCCTGCTGACCGGCATTTCCACCGATGCTGTAGGCAGGTACATTGACGGAGGTGTACAAGATGGAGGCCAAACCCGAGCTATAGGTGTTGCTGACCTTGTAGAGTTTGGTGCTGCTGCCCAAAGCGGGATTGTGAGACACCAAATAAAATGGGTAGCCGTAGTTGGTGTTGCCACCCGAAGAAACGGGAATGAGCGCGAAAGGTGCCCCGTCCAAGCTCGAATAAACACCGTAGTTGAAGCCACTGCCCGCGTAACCGGCCGTTTTGGAGATCTGATACACCACAGAATTGACGTAGTTGCCAGTATTATTATACAGATTGCCCGTGATGAACACCTCGCTCTCGTTCACCCCGAGGCGCGGATAGTCCCACCAGCAGCCGTTGTTGAGCGGATTGCCGGACAGGAAAAAGATCCACCAGCCAGCGGCGGGGTTGTTCGATTGCGAAAAGGCGATGCAAACGCGGGAATTGGCGGTCTGGCGACCAACGCTGCACGTGAAAACGAAGCGATCCGCACCTGGGTCATAAATAACGCTGGGATCGTAGAAGTCATTGACCACGCCGGAACCCCCGAAATTGAAGAACGCACCCATATCCCATACGCCGACCTGACTACCCGTGGTGGTGTACACCCCTACCCGACTGTTGACGCAAACGATGATGGAGCCGCCGTTTGAGATGGCCATCGTGTTGTCGGAGGGATTGCCGGAACCGATATTGGTAGCGTTGAAGGAAGAAAACACCATTGTCGGCGAGGCGGATAACACAGAGGAAACGTTCGGCTCAAATGGATCGGGGATGGTGCCTGTTTCTGCCAATCGCATCAATTCCTCTTCCCGTTCTGCTTCCATTTGGTTCTTTATCCGCACGACATCTGGGTTCTTCTCCTTGTTGCCCTCGCATTCGCGCAGGTGGGTAGGGGCGGAAAAATCGGACTGCGAGGTTTGCATCGGCTCCGCTACCCCGGAGAGGGTCGCCTGGGCGGAAATGGGTACAGTAGGCAGGCCGGAAATCTCAGCCTTGGTTCGCATGATAACCACTTGGTCGGTAAGCAAGCCTGATTGGGAAAAAGTAGGGGTCCAAGCCAAACAAAAAACGGAAAGTGACAGGATAGCAAGTAAACTTTTCATACATTAAAATTTTTATTAATTAATCATTTTTACAATAGGCTTCCTGCCCCCGTTTGGCCATCGACCAAGGGAAGTGATGCTGATAAGGGCAGGGATTATGGTTTAAAGCAGCGGCTCCACTTGGCTACTAGCCAGTGAAGAGCAATGCGATAAACGAGAGCAAATAGCGACGGACAGCCAATAATCCACCACTTGCTCGGGTACCAGGACTAAAAAATAGGGAAAAGGTGATCGGCTGACAGCCGTCAAACCATGCATTCGTCTTCTAAGCAGCACTAAAACAGTGCTCAAGCACTACCAATAGGTGGCGGCACCTGGAGAGAAGCGAAGCGAGAAAGGAACGCCGAGCGACACGGCGGAAAGTCGATGATCAGGGATGCGATAAATCATGGATATTGGAATAGTTGATTTAAAAAAATATGGATAGCATTCAAAAGTAGAAATACTAATTGGACCATTGATAAACAACTTTCGCCGTTTTGTTACCTCCATTTATAGATACAACGGTAGCAACACGTTTATAAATAATTGTTTATCAATTAGTTGAATTACAAGTTTTGTTACTGGAAAATCGCCCTTAGAACAAATTTATGTATTGGTCATCGCTCATTTATGGCTGAATTATGACAATCAGACAAGAGAGAAGATAGGCCATTGGTATGTGTAGGTTTAAGTATACATCTCCTCAATTTTTGACTCGTACTTTTTCATGATCACCCGCCGCTTAAGTTTGAGCGTTGGGGTCAGCTCCGCCTCCGAGCCATCTGTCTTTACGGCGTCCCAAGCAGTGGGCAGCAGGGCAAATTTCTTGATCTGCTCCGCATGGCCAAAGTTTGGGTTGATCCGATCCACCAACATTTGGTAGCGTTCCTGCACTTTGGGGTGCTCGACGGCCTCCTGCACATTTGTCCAACTGACCCCGTGGCGGGTACACCAATCTTGCAGCCCCGCCACAGACGGTACGATCAGCGCAGATACGAACTTTAGGTTTTCGCCCACCACCATCGCCTGCTCCACCAAGTGATGTTCCTTGAATTTCGATTCGATAGGCGAAGGAGCCACGTATTTACCGCCGCTGGTTTTCAACAGTTCTTTCTTGCGGTCGGTTATTTTAAGGAATTGCTTGCCGTTCGGGGCCGTTTCGAGCGTGCCGATGTCGCCCGTAACCAGCCAACGCTTGCCATGCATATAGCGAATTACCTCAGCAGTCTTTTCGGGTTGTTGGTAGTAGCCTTCCATCACATTGGGACCACTGACCAGTATTTCGCCTTCGCCAGGCCGGTAATCGGGACTTTGCTCAATGTGAGCATCCACCCCATCCAGCAGCATCCCGACCGTGCCCAGTTTTGCCTCGCCGGGGCCAAATCGATTGAAAGTAAGCCCGGGGGAGGACTCCGTCATGCCATAGGCCTCGCGCACCGGAATGCCAGCAGCGTTGAACGTGCGCAGCACCCGCAGCGGGCAAGCACTCGCTCCGGTCACAATGGCCTGGATGGAACCGCCCAACGCGGCGCGCCACTTAGAAAAAATAAGCCGGTGGGCCAGCGACCACTGCATGGCCTGCCAACCAGTGTATTTCTTGTCAAATTCCCAATCCTCGGTCAGTTGCAAGGCCCAGAAAAACAACCCCCGCTTCACCCCCTTCAATTCCATGCCTTTGGCGATAATTTTTTCGTAGACTTTCTCCAGCAAACGTGGCACCGTGGTAAAGAAATGTGGACGGACAGCCTGCAGGTCTCCGTCTTCGCCGCCCAGGTTTTCGGTGCTGGTGAAAGACGTACTCAGACATTTGCGGGTGAAAAAATACACGGCCACCCGCTCAAAAACGTGGCTGACCGGCAAGAAACTCAGGCAACGGTCGCCCGCCTTGACCGGAACAAGATTAGTAACTGCCTCCACGCTGAACACGATATTGCGATGGGTCAACATCACGCCTTTGGGATTGCCCGTCGTGCCGGAGGTATAGATCAATGTCATCACATCGTCCGGACGGATCGTGGCCTTGATGCGCTCCACCTCCGCCAGATCGCTCCCTGCCGGGGCCAGCAGCACCGACCAATGCCGGGCCACCGGGTGCTCGTAAAAGGTAAGTACCTCGCGCAGCCCAGTGATTTTTGCCTGCGCAGCATATACCTTTTGGTAGAGATCGCCCTCGCCCACAAAGCAGTACTGTGTCCCCGATTCCTGTAAGATGTACTCGTACTCACGCGAGCTGATGGTAGGGTACATCGGCACGTTCAGCACCCCGATCTGCAACAGGGCATAGTCCAGCGCGATCCACTCGGGGCTGGTCTTATAGACCACAGTGGCCACTTTATCGCCGGGGCGCAGGCCCAGGCGCAGCAGCCCTACGCTGGCACGGTTCACCCAGTCCACCATTTCAGCGGTGGAACGGTACTGCCATTGGCCGTCCACTTTGTGTCCAAAAGCCTTTTCCAACGGGTGCTGGGCCAATTGGTCGTGCAAATATTCAAATACGCGCTTTTCTTGCATAATATACGGTAGGTTTAACCAAGACGGGGGCCAAATTCCGAAAAAATCCGCATTGTCCAAAGGATATTTTTGCTTTGCGGAAGAACTTAGGAATGCAACCAAGCTTTGCTTCCAACTGTTTAATGGATACTTTAATTTACTTTTGCTGGCTCTTATCCGCTTCGCGAATCAGCCTGTTTCCCTAGCACATTCACCCATGTCCGTAACCACTGTACGCAACGAGCAAGATGTCATCCAGCAAGTACTGAATATTTTTTCGGCCTATCTGGAAAAAAGCAGCTTCCGCAAAACGCCGGAACGCTTCGCCATTTTGGAGGAAATATACAAGCGAACCGATCACTTCGATGCCGAGGCTTTGTATATCCACATGAAAAACCGGAGCTACCGGGTCAGCCGTGCCACCGTATACAATACGCTGGACTTGCTGGTGACCTGCGATCTGGTAAAAAAACACCAGTTTGGTAAAAACCTCGCGCAATACGAGAAGTCGTATGGCTACAAACAGCACGACCATGTCATCTGCGCCAATTGCGGTAAAGTGGTGGAGTTCTGTGACCCCCGCGTGCAACAGATCAAGGATATGGTCGGTGATCTGCTCAATTTCCGCATCACCCACCACGCGCTCAACCTTTATGGCATTTGCGGCACCTGCCAAAAGGAAATCGAGTTTGGCATCGTCCGTAAACAACCGAAAATAGTAGAGGACGAGCCGGGTTGGGGCGACTGAATGGAATACGGAGTGCGGAATTTTTGAATGCGGAATTTTCCGAGCGTGGACTAAAAGGGAAATGCAGAATCTCCCGTTCAAGAAATTCCGCATTCCGTATTCAGCACTCCGCATTCCATTATTCTACTTCCGTGATCTTCAACATATTCGTGCGAAACCGATACCGGATGGGGATAGAGGCCGTATTGATGACGCTATCGCCCGCCTGCACGTAGCCTGCTTCTTTCAGAATGTTCGTGCAATCCTCAATGGTCTCGTCCGTGGTTGTAAAACGGTCGTAATGAAAGCATTGCACGCCCCAAAGCAAGCTCATGGTGTTAAGCATGGACATGGAATCGCTGAAAATAAAAATCTTTGCCTTCGGGCGGAAACTGCTCACCTTGAAGCCCGTGTAGCCAGAAGTGGTCATGCCGATGATACCTTTGGCACCGATCTCCTCGGCCACCCGGCAGGCATTGAAGCACACTACATCAGAGTGGAAAAGGCGCGATTTCTCGATGGCGTGGGGACGTTTGCTGTTGATCTGCGGCCAATAATGTTTTTCCGCGTGGGCAATGATCCGGGTCATGGCCTCCACGACCAGGGTCGGGTGTGCGCCCACCGAGGTCTCGGCACTCAACATCACCGCGTCGGCACCGTCCAACACGGCGTTGGCCACGTCGGTCACCTCGGCGCGGGTGGGCGAAGGGTTGGTAATCATACTGTCCATCATCTGGGTAGCCACGATGACCGGACGGGCGTACTGCATGCACAGTACCACGATTTCTTTCTGGGTGATGGGCAGCTGTTCGATGGGCATTTCCACCCCCAGGTCGCCCCGCGCCACCATGATGCCGTTGGCTGCCTTGATGATCTCACGGATGTTTTTGACCGCTTCGGGCTTTTCTATTTTGGCCATCGCCTTGGCCGTATGGCCACGCTGATCGAGTATTTCGCGCAGCTCCGTGATGTCCGCCGCACGCCGTACAAAAGACAAGGCGACCCAGTTCACCG
>JAYUXG010000293.1:0-10275 GCA_043753125.1 Saprospirales bacterium
TCGACTTCCTGAAAGACAGCGGTGTAGAGATCAACAAAGGCATTTTGGTAAACGAATACCTGGAAACCAATCAGCCCGATGTGTACGCCATTGGTGACTGCGCCGAATTGCGCTCGCCGC
The DNA here is from genome assembly GCA_043753125.1 of Saprospirales bacterium. Lineage (GTDB taxonomy): Bacteria > Bacteroidota > Bacteroidia > Chitinophagales > Saprospiraceae > M3007. Next base: position 121 of record JAYUXG010000293.1, read on the forward strand.
CGCCTGGCCGCCGCCCCATCGAAGCGGTGTGGTACGTCGGGCGCATCATGGGCGAGACGGTGGCCCACACCATCTGTGGCTCGCGGACCCAATACCAGCCGGGCCTTTGGTTCAATTCGGCCAAGTTTTTTGACATCGAATACCAGACCTATGGCGACATCCGGGCGAAACTGGCCGAGGGGCAGGCCACGTTGTACTGGGAGCATCCCGCAGGTAAGAAAAGCATCCGCATCACCTATGAAGCGGGCAATGGCAAAGTGCTTGGCTTTAATTTGATGGGCGTGCGCTATCGCCACGAGGTCTGTGACCAATGGATCGCTTCCGGAGCCACGATGGATACTGTACTGCCCAACTTGGGTTTGGCCAATTTCGATCCCGAATTCTACCCGCAACACGAAGTGGAACTGGTGCAGTTGTACAATCAGCAAACCGGTAAAAACCTGCAACTGCGTAGACGGCGCGGGCTACCTGCGGTATTGGAATTCTTAAAGGGTTGAATTAGTGAAGATGCATGAACCTCTTATAATAAATTGATACCTGCCAACCGATCAACCAATTAACCAGTAACCAAAATCATGGATAACCCAAGTCTTTCCCTCGCCACCCCCAGCCCAATGTTTACCACTGGGCGACAAAAACTTGCTTTGGCTATTGCTGGCTTGGGTGGATTGCTGCTGCTCCTCACTTGGGCCGCCGGGCAAGCGTTGGCACCCCTGCCAACCTTCTTGGTGGCGGTGTCGCTGCTGACCCTGGGAACGGGTATGTTCATCCGCGAAGAGTACCAACGCCGCCCGGAAGGCATTAAAAACAATGGAGTCTGGCTACGCAGCCTCACGGCGCGGGGCGTGTGGGGCTGGTTGTTCGGGATCATCTTCACCGGATTTTACGTGTGCCTTTATTGGTGGCCCGAATACCTCGGTGTGCGCGGCAATAATGTAGCCAACGTCGGTTTGGCCGCCCTCTTCGACCCATTGAGCTATGGGCTGCGAGGCCGACCAGCCGACCAGTGGTTTGTGTACGGCACCTTTTACACGCTGGCGGTGCTGCTGATGGGTTGGAAATTTATCCAAAAATATCGCCATAACCCATATCAATTGATTCGCTCTGTTTCGGTGATGTTCTTCCAGTTGGGCTTTGCTTTCCTGTTGCCTGGTTTGCTGTTGCGCCTGCAACAGCCGGAGATTTATTTCACCTATTTCTGGCCGCTTTCGTACTATCAAGGTACGCCCATGGCCTATCAAAACTACGCACCATCCGGCTTGGGAATGTTTTATTTCTGGTTTGGATTGGCCATGTTTTTTATCGGTACGCCCATTCTGACCTACTTTTTTGGTAAAAGGTGGTACTGCTCCTGGGTCTGCGGTTGCGGGGGACTGGCCGAAACGGCGGGCGACCCGTTCCGGCATCTGTCGGATAAAAGCGTGGGTGCCTGGAAGATAGAGCGTTGGCTGATCTACGCCGTGTTGGGCTTCGCCGTGCTGATGACGGCCCTGCTGTGGATCAACGTCGCAACCGGGCGCGGGGTGCTGGGCAATTTTTCCGAAGGCTTTTACAAAAGCTACTCTTTTGCGGTCGGATCGGTTTTTTCCGGGGTGATCGGGGTCGGCTTTTATCCACTCATGGGCAGCCGGGTTTGGTGCCGGTTTGGCTGCCCCATGGCCGCGTGGCTGGGCTTTTGGCAAAAAAAAGCCTCCAAATTCCGCATCACCACCAACGGTGGCCAGTGCATCAGCTGCGGTAACTGCTCCACCTACTGCGAGATGGGCATCGACGTGCGCCACTATGCCCAACGGGGCCAGGATGTGGTGCGCGCCTCCTGCGTGGGCTGCGGCATCTGCGCGGCGGTGTGTCCACGTGGGGTGCTGCGTTTGGAGGGCGCGTCTGCTGATATTTCGGAACGGACCCAACAAACCCGCACCGTGATGATACCCATGGAAGACGTGCGGATTTTGAGCTAAGAGTTACTACTTTAGCCCCTCAAATCGTGTAACCAATTTTCCTATGGGCATCGTCATTCTCATTAGCCTAATTCTCGCCGCCGGATTATTGGGAGGCGTGGCCAACTATTTTATGAACAAGGCGGATATGTCTTGGCTCTGGCATGACTTCTTCAAATCGTCTCTGTTGGGACTAACCGCAGCGGCCACGGTGCCGTTGTTTTTGAGAACGGTGTCCAGCAACCTGATGAACGAATGTCTGACGGGCGATGTCATCGCGCACTTTGTCTTCTTCGGTTTTTGTATAGTGGCCTCTATTTTTTCTGCCAAGTTCCTGCAATCGCTGGGCGATAAACTGTTGCAGGAAGTCAACCAGGTCAAGCAAAAACAAGAAGAACTGGACGAGACCACTGGCATTTTGGTACAGCACAATTCGGACCCGGAAAGCGTGCCACCGCCGCCGCCAGTAGAAGAGGACAACTTGGAAGCGGTGCATAGCCGTGGCGCAGCCATGCCGATTCTGCTGAGTGATGAACAGAAGGTCATGCTAGCCCTTAAATCGGAAAAATATGCCTTTCGTACCCTGAATGGCCTGTGCCGCGATACGGGCATGGATAAGACGGCCACCTTGGCCCTACTGACGGAGCTCGAGATGAAAGGCCAGTTGAAGAAGATCCGACGGGCCACCGACGGGGCGGCGGTATGGTCTTTGAAATAACCAACTTTTTCCAAACCGGATTTTTTTTTCGTTGTCTTTGGAATTGCCACCTTTACGTGCTTACCTTTGCGGGCGTTTTTGAAACAACATAAAAAATAGGAATAAAACAATGGAAATCGTTGCTATACAGGGAAATCGGAAGGAAAAATCCGGAAAGGAAGAGGCCAGAAGGATGCGTAAGGCCGGTCAAATTCCGGCAGTGATGTACAGAAGTGGTGGCGGCGATGCTGTGCACTTCACCCTGGGTACTGCGGAAGCCCGTGCGCTGGTGTACACCCCTAAGTTCAAACTGGCCGATATTTCTTTTGACAATGCCATTTTCAAATGCATTGTGAAAGATATTCAGTTTCATCCGGTGACGGATGAGGTGATCCACCTTGATTTCCTGCAACTGGTGCCGGGCGTCAAGTTTAAGGCCACCGTACCCCTTCGTTTTATCGGGACGGCCCCCGGCGTGAAAGAGGGCGGCAAGTTCATCCCCCGGATGCGCTCGGTGAACATCCTGACCACTCCGGAAAAAGTGGTGGATGAAGTGTCAGCCGATATTTCCAAGATGGAGCTGGGTTCCACGATTCGGGTGCGTGACATTTCCATCGCCGAAGGTGTAGAGATCACCAACACAGCAGCAGTACCCGTTGCCTCTATCGAAATCCCCCGCGCTTTGCGCGGTGGCAAGTAATGCCTTTAAGATAGCCGAACGACCGGCTTCAAAATATCATGCGCGGCAGACGGTGGAAACACTGTTTGTCGCGTTTTTTGTAGTCACATCATTTAGCAGGGACACTTTCTCAAAAAGTGTCCCTGCTGACCACGCTATTTTGCTATCACGAACGACCGTGCAATTCGATGCCCACCGGCTTGGAGTTGCAGCAAGTACAAGCCCGGTGGCCAACCAGCGACTGGAACAGTCCAATCCTGTTCGCCGACAACAGGCTGCTGGCTGTCTTGCCGGAACATGACCTGCCCCTGCGCATTGTATACCAGACAATTGACCGAAGCAGGAGCCATCAATTGGAAAACGAAATGCGCCTCGTCAGTGGCAGGATTGGGAAATAACTGTCCATCAATAAAAGCCGCCTCGCTGGAAACGGCATTGGTAATACTGCCTTGGGCACCAAAGCCGCGGTGGTCATAGGCCCCAAATTCGGCCCCCCACAACACCGGCGCGTTGGGTTCATTCAGGTTGTACAGACGATAAAAGCCGCTGCCGGATTCGCAGCAGATGCCGTCGCCGTAGGCATCCACGAAGTGGATGGAGTAGCAGCCAGGCGCAGGCAGGTCCAGGGTATCTTTGATTAAAGCCAGGCTGCCGTAGGCACCAGGCCCCCCGGAAATGTTGAAATACTTGCCTCCACCATCCGGCCCAACCGCCTCGTTGCCCCCATGATCCAGGACATTGCCCAAGTCATCGCGCAGCTCCCAGTAGGTTTCCGCCCCAAAATTGTCCGTACGAATGCGCAATACCACTTTCTGACTGTCGAAGTCGCTGGCCTGCACAAAGTGGTCAATGTGTACATTGTTGGTGGAGTCGTCGTCCATCGGCAGGTAATTGACAGTGGCGATTTTCGTCTCCAGTGTGCCGGTGCCACTCAGGGAGAAGTTGTTGACCACAATGTCGGCTTCGCCGTAAAGCGGCAAGTTGCCCGTCCAGGCCACATTTTGGAGTGGTGCATTGTTCCAACGCAGCTGCACCAAGGCCGAAGTGAGGGGCTGAGAACCGAGGTTGATCAATTTTAAAGTCGGTGCCAAGTCCAGCGTACTGCATATTTCGTGCAGGTCGGTACCACTGAAAAAGTCGAAAATGCCCGCGTTGTTGGTACCCAAAGCCACAGGACATTGTTTGGCCTTTTCCCACAGCTGGGCTGCATCAAACTGGCCAACTTCATACGCCTTGCGGTTGGGGCAAATGATAAATAGCGTGGGGTAGTAGGTCGCTTGATAGGCTTCGGCAATGGTCGAATCATCAATGACCGAGTATGGGGTGCCGTCCACCCAGTTGCCAAAGGTTGTGCCGGGGCAGTCTGTTTGACCATACAAACAATCCACATTGGTAACAGGGTCGCCCTCGATAAAGAATACCTGCGCTTGGGCATCTCCATCTGGGCCGTGGGCGGCGTAAAATTCCTGTATCGCCCCCCCGTTGTGGTAGGCCCAACAGGGACCGCACCAGGTGGCTCCTATTTCCAACAGCACAATCTTTTCTTGGGCCAGTAGGTCGTAGAGGTGCCAGGATTGGCCGGCCACATCGGTGGCCGTAAAATCGGGTGCCTCCTCGCCAGAAGGCAATTGGGCCGACAAGCGACTGATCGCCAGCATCAAAAACAGCAGAAGCACCTTACTATTGACCATGTTTTTTTGCTAAAAATGTCCGCCACTGGATATATCCCTTTGGTCAGCCAAAATTAGAGCGGCATTCCCACCGGGAGCATCTACCTTTGTTTAAAATCTTGACACCTGCTAATCCATGACATTTTGCTTATGAAATCTTTGTCCGCTGCCGGGCTTTTTCTGCTCGCTTTCTGCTCGTTCGCTACGGCCCAGTCCTCCTTTGTCCTCTCGGAAGATAGCCTGACGGCCTTCCTGCCGGTACCAGAGACCACCGTTGCAGCCTCCAACACCCTGACTAACCTAACCAACGACACCTTGGCCATCCGCTGGCGTCGTGACGAGATTGCGCTGACCGCTGGTGCCCTGACGCAGGTCTGCGATGTTAACCAGTGCTATCAGCCCAGTGTGAGTAGCAAGACCTTTTTGTTGGCACCTGACTCCGTTGCCCTGATGCGCGTCGATTTAGTCAGTGAAAACGGTACACCTGCCAACGTGATCGTACGCCTAAAGTTTACCAATATGGCCCAACCCTCCGATACGGCCAGTGCCTATTATTTTCTGAGCATTGGCACCTCGGGCAGCGAGGAGCAGGCGGCCAGTTTGCGTATTTTGCTGTACCCAAACCCCGTCTTCGAATCGTTTGTGCTAGACCACGCAGAGGCCGTACACACGGTGCGGATGTATGATTTGAGTGGCCACCAAGTCGCCGAATTTGCGGCGGTACCTGACCGACGCTATTCCCTGGCGAGCCAGCCAGCAGGTATTTATTTTGCTGCTTTGGCCGACAAAAATGGGAAAGTCTTGCGAGCTTTGCAAGTGGTGAAAGAATAGGATCGCAGATTTCTTACTAACAGACAGGGTCGGGTATTGGAAGATAAAATGGCTAATCGTATGCATTTTTCTCCACTAATACCAGCCAAAATGCCGATCTTCACCATCCAAAAAGAACCCAACCGATCGTGCAGCGGCCATCCTTGAACATAGAAGTCATCTCGGCAGGTGCCGGGAGTGGCAAGACCTTTACCCTCACCGGGCGCATGGTGGAACTCTTGGAGAGCGGCGTGCGCCCTGCGGCCATCATGGCCACCACCTTTACCAAAAAGGCCGCTGCCGAGTTGCAGGAGCGGGTGCGGGTGCGCCTGCTCGAAGCGGGCCGCATGGAGGCCGCCAACGAACTCGGCAGCGCACTCATCGGCACGGTACACAGCATCGGTACCCGGCTGTTGCAGCGTTTCGCGTTCGAGGCGGGCGTGTCGCCGTTGGTGGAAATTATCGCCGATGGCGACGAACAACGGCTGTTCAACGAATCGCTGGCCCAAGTGCTGACGGAAGCCCGCATTGAGGCCATGAATCGCCTGTCTGATCGTCTCGGCCTTACCAAAAAAAGCCAAGGTGAAGCCTACGATTGGCGGCGCGAAATCCGCCAACTGACCGACGTAGCCAGAGGCAACAACTTCTCCCGCGAGGTACTGGAAACCAGCAAACGCCGCTCTTGGGAGACGTTTGAGCAAATGCTCCCGCCCGCCCAGACTACGGATGCCATCACCTGGCAGAACCGCCTGCTCTCCGCCATTGACCAAACCGTCGCCGCACTGGATGCCCAAGAGACAGACGCCACCAAAACCACCCGCGATGCCGCAGAGACACTGCGTGGCATACAAAACCAGTTTAAGTGGCGCGGCGAACTGCACTGGCACGAGTGGGTCAAGATCGCCAAGACCAAAGTTGGGGCCAAGAGCCGCCACTTGCTGGAAGACTTGACTGCTTTGGCCCTCAGCCACGACGAGCACCAGCAGTTCCGCGACGACGTGCGCGGCTTCACCGATCTGCTTTTCGACATCGCGATGGATGCCCTCGGCGAGTACGAGGAGTACAAAAAGAAGCGTGGCCTGATCGACTACACCGACATGGAGACCTACGTCAGCCAACTGCTGCGCGACCCTGCGGTGCAGAACACGCTGCGTGGCGAACTGGACCTGCTGCTGGTGGACGAATTTCAGGATACGTCGCCCATTCAATTGGATATTTTCTTACAGCTCAGCCGCTTGGCCAAGCACTCCATTTGGGTTGGCGACCCCAAGCAGAGCATCTACGGTTTTCGGGGGGCCGAACCTGCTTTGATGCACGCCATTATCCGCGCCACCGGGGGTATCCGTGATGAGAACATCCTGAAAAAATCCTGGCGCAGCCGCCCCGATCTCGTCCACGCCGTGAACGCCATTTTTACCAAAGCCTTTCCGAATTTGCCGCCAGAACAAGTGGCCCTGGAACCTGCCTTCTCCAAAGCAAAAGAAGCCGCCTTTTGGAATGCGGAATTATCGAATGCGGATTACGGAATGCGGAATGCGGAATTGTTACAACCTGGGAGCGCAAGCCGAGTCGGGGAGGGTGAAACGGCGGAATCCCGCTCGGCCATTCCGCATTCGCAAACGGCCATTCCGCATTCCGTACTCCGCACTCCACATTCGATCCTTCACTGGCACTTCCGTTCCGAAATAGACGAAAAGAAAGTACCGGGCAATCCCTGGCTGGACAACTGCGTCGCCGACCAGATCAAAGTGTTGTTGGAACGCAAAACCCCGACCTTTAATAAAAAGCGGACGGGGACGCGGCCCATTCGCCCTGGCGACATCGCGGTGCTGTGCCGCAGCAATCGTGGCTGCCTGAGTATGGCCGAGGCCCTGCACCGCGCCGGATTGCAAGCCGCCATTGCCCGCCATGCCCTACTCGAAACGCCCGAGGCCCGCCTGGCCCTGGCCTGCCTGAAGTACCTGCTCACCGCTTCCGACGCGCTCAGTGCCGCCGAGATCATCCTGCTCACCGGCGGCATGACCCTTGAGCAACTCGTGGATGACCGCCTGGAGTGGCTGGCCCACAAAGCGGGTTTGGCACCCCTTCCCGCCGGGGGCCGCTGGGGCGACGCGCCCTACCTGCGCCAGCTCAATACCCTACGCCCCCGCACCGCTGATCTCTCCGCTTCCGAAATCCTAAACTTGCTGCTCGATGAGCTGGACCTGCGCCGGGTAGTGGTGCGCCTGGGCCAATCGACCCAACGCCTCGACAATATTGACCGGCTGCGCCATTACGCCCTCGAATACGAGTCGGCCTGCAACCGGCTGCACAACGCGGCCTCGCTGGGCGGCTTCCTGCTCTGGCTGGACAATTTGGTGCGCAGCGAAAAAGACGCGCAGGGCAGCGGCGACAGCGACGACGCGGTGAAGGTGATGACCTACCACGCCAGCAAGGGCCTGGAGTTTCCCGTCACTATTTGCCACGCGCTGGACCAGGATTTGAAAGAAAAAGTCTGGGGCCTGTGCTTAGTGGCCGAGACCGAGGAGCCGGATTTGGATAACATCCTGGGACATCGCTGGCTGCGCTACTGGGTAAATCCCTACGGTGACCAGCTGGGCAAGACGCGTTTGGAAGAACGGCTCCACCAAAGCGAGGCCTGGATACAGGCTACCCGGGTTGGTCTCGAAGAGGAGGCGCGGCTGCTATACGTGGGTCTCACCCGCGCCCGCGACTACCTCGTGCTGCCCACCACCGCCAAAGGCTCCAAATGGCTCAACCGCGTGTTCAACCACGGCGACGAAACCATTACCACGCTCGACCCCTATTCCGACGAAACGCCTTTTTATTGGAACGGCGAAGTCATTTTTTGTGAAAACGAGCCACTCTACAAGCCCAAAGATTTCCCGGAAAGCCTGCGGGACGAAGCCCCCGTGCTGTTCCATGCTCCACGCGGGGGGCGGCATCCCGTGCCACGCCAAGCCCTGTTAATCGACCCGACGCAGGACAGCTTCCAGTACCGCAGCACGGAGCCGGTGGCCTTTGCTCCGAAACTGGAGTTTAAGGGCGAGTATGTGCCAGCCTTGGGCAAAGCGGTTACCTCGTTTTTGCTCGGCGACCGGCCTGTGCTGACTCCAGCGGAACGATTGGCGGCTGCGCAAAAACAACTGTCCATCCGGCAAGTGGAGGAGAGCTTGCCCGCTGCGGCTCTGGCGCGCCAGGGCGAGGCGTTTCAGCAATTTTTGCAAGCCCGTTTTGCTCCCCAGGATGTGCTGCGCAAATATCCTGTGGAATTGTGGCGGGGTCAACGACTGTTGAAATTGGAAGCCGATTTTTACCTAACTGGCAACGGGGAGATTGCGGTGTTGCTCTTGTCGGGATTTGCCGAAGGCCTGAAAAAATGGAAACTACAGGAGCAGCAGGCCTCCCTACTGGGTTGGTGGCGACTGTTGTTGGCGCAGCAGGCACCCGATCAAACCGCGACGTTTTGGGTGGTGCTGCCCATTGAAGGGCAAGCGGTGCAGGTGTTGTTTTAAGCATAAGTGGGCGAACCCTCCACATTTGTCATCCTGTCGGGAACTGTCCACTATACGGAGGGGGTCGGACGCGATTTTTTCCATCGTAGGACGGACAGATTCCGTCAGCACCTGTCGGGAAGAACAAAACACGCTGCTATCTACCTTCACCAAGCTGCACCTGCCCCCAGAGGTAAGCGAAGATCGCAAATAAAATACTGCCAATAATCAACGCCAAGCCGGTCGGGCGGTCATCGCTGGTTTTTAAAACAAAGGCTCCACCCAGTATGCCGCCAATGGCCAGCAGGTAATAAGGGATGAAATATTGGATGCCCAGAAAAGACCCGAAGACCAAGACGGTGCGCAAAAGGGTAGCGAAAAAAAGGGACATGATGCGGTGGTTTTTTGGACCTAAAGGTATAACGCGCACTGCCAGGTACGAAGCCGATTTTGTCCTGCGGAGTGCTGCTGATCAATTTATTAGGTACTACCCGGCCATAAGGCAGCGCGAAGTATGAGGACTAGCGGTTTTTTATGATCGCCGCCGCCAGGCGTTCGCCAATGATGCGGTGCCCTTCATCAATCACGTGCAGCCGGACGTTGGGCAGGCCATCCACCATACTATGCAGGGCTTTCGACTCAATCACCTCGTCGCGGGCACCCAAATATATTTCCGTTTTTAAGCCTGTCTTTTGCAAAATCGCCCTGATTTTCCGGCGACCCAGATAGAACGAATCCAGGGCCAGCCAGCAGCCGAAGGTGCGCCGAAAACGCTTGGGCCGGGTCAGGTTGTTGCTCAAAAAGTGGTGGATCATGGGCGACACCAGGTGCGCCCGACGACCCCAGTCCAACAGTTGGACAAACCAGG
>JAYUXG010000294.1:0-10266 GCA_043753125.1 Saprospirales bacterium
CCCTGAATAACCAGAATGGTGGCCAGCACAATGAGGAAGAGTACCGCCAGTTCGATGAAGAACAGCAGCAGCTTGTTGTCGCTGAAAAGCGTCTGAAACTCGAAAGCAAAGGCCCCGGGCAACCGGGCAATGATACCGGACATAATGATGAGCGATACGCCATTGCCGATGCCCTTATCAGTAATCCGCTCGCCCAACCACATACAAAAGACGGTACCGGCGGTCAGGATGATGATATTGCTGAACCAGAAAACGGAGTCGGGGATATTGGGCGACACCGCGCCAGGGGTACTACGGATCAATTGCAAAAAACCACCGCCCTGCACCAAAGTGAGGGCCACGGTCAGCAGACGGGTGATCTGGTTAAGGCGTTTGCGGCCACTCTCCCCTTCTTTGGTTTGCAAACGCTGGAAATACGGCACGGCAAAGCCTAATAACTGCACTACGATGGACGCAGTAATGTAGGGCATCACGCCAAGGGCGAAAATAGCCGCCTTGTCGAAAGCACCGCCGGTAAAAATATTGATCAATCCCAGCAGATCGTTGGCATCACGATTGTTGCTGGCTCTTTCCAAAGCCGCTGGGACGACTCCTGGCAACACTACGAACGTACCGACCCGATAGATCATCAGCAGTCCCAATGTAAACAGGATACGTTGGCGGAGCTCCTTGATGCTCCAGATATTCTTGATAACCGTAAAGAATTTCATTACGACCGGAGTGGATTTAGACGATTTGAACGCTTCCGCCCGCCGCTTCAACAGCAGCTTGGGCCGAAGCCGAGATGGCATGCACCGTGATGTTCACTTTGGACGTCAGTTTCCCGTTGCCCAGCACTTTGATCTTGTCGGAGGTTTTGGCAAAGCCTGCCGCCTGCAAGGACGCTACATTTATGATGTCGCTTTGGCCACTGTCGGCGGCCTTTTGCGCCATTTTCTCCAATTGGCTTAGATTGAGTGGAACGTAATCCACGCGGTTAATATTTTGGAAACCGCGTTTTGGCAAACGACGCTGCATCGGAGTTTGGCCACCCTCAAAGTGACGCTTTTCCTTGGCACCACTCCGGGCCTTGTCGCCCTTGTGGCCACGGGTGGAGGTACCACCATGGCCAGAGCCTTGGCCGCGGCCAATACGTTTGCGTTTTTTGGTGGCACCCTCTGCCGGACGAAGATTATTGAGCTCCATGGCTGTGTCTTATTCGATGTGAAAACCTGTAGAGGCCAAGCCCCACAGGTTTTAAGTTGAATGTCAATAGTTTATGTGCAACCGACTATGCGTTTTCGACTTGCACCAGGTGGTTCACCACGCGCAGCATCCCTTGAATCTGGGGAATGTCCTCGTGTTCCACTATTTGGTGGACTTTGCGGAGGCCGAGGGCTACCAGCGTCAACTTCTGCCGCTTGGACTTGTCGATCGGGCTACGCATCAATTTTATCTTTACCTTGCTCACCTTTTATCAAGTTATGAGTTATGAGTTATGAGTTACGAGTTACGTGCGAGTACAAGTGGATATAACTTATAACCCATAACTCATAACTATTTTTATCCCTTAAACAGTTTCTCCAGGCTGATGCCGCGTTGGCGGGCCACTTCGATGGGGCTGCGCAGACTGGCCAAGGCCGCGATGGTGGCTTTCACCACGTTGTGCGGATTGGCGGAACCCTGTGACTTGGCCAACACATCGTGTACCCCAGCCATCTCCAGCACGGCACGCATGGCACCACCGGCGATCACGCCCGTACCAAGCGAGGCGGGCCTGATCAACACTCGTCCGGCATCGAACTTGCCGTAGGCTTCGTGCGGAATAGTACCGTTGTGGACGGGTACTTTGATGAGGTTCTTCTCGGCGTCTTTGGTTGCTTTCGCAATCGCCTCCTGCACCTCACGCGCTTTGCCCAAGCCTTGACCAACTTGGCCTTTGCCATCGCCCACCACCACCACAGCGGCGAAGCTGAACGTGCGGCCACCTTTCGTTACTTTCGCAACGCGGTTGAGGGCCACGAGTTTTTCCTTGAGGCCGGAGTCTTCACTCGTCCGGGAATTATCTCTGTCTCTGTCTTGCTTAGCCATTGTATTGGAAATAAAAAAATTTAAAAAATCAATCCGCCTTCGCGGGCACCTTCGGCCAGTGACTTGATGCGGCCGTGGTACAAGTATCCACTGCGGTCAAACACGATCGACGTGATGCCAACGGCCTGGACACGTTCGGCGATCATTCGACCGACCTGCATAGCTTGTTCGATCTTGGTGCCGGTCGTGCCGGTGGAATTAGCGGAGGCCACGGTGGTGCCTGTCAAGTCGTCAATCACTTGGCAATAGATCGACTTGTTGGAGCGAAAGACGCTGAGGCGCGGGCGATCCCCCGTGCCGCTCACTTTCTTGCGAACGCGCAGGTGAATACGCTGGCGGCTCTGTTTTTTTGTGCGTTTCATTGCTTTTATCAATTTGGGCTTCGCCGATTACCGACCGGAAAAGCATGATAAGTTTATTGTTTGAGTATTTGAGGAGAGGAGGATTTGAATATTTGACATTCGATTACTCATTTTGTCAAATACTCATATCTTCAAATACTCAGTTTAATTACTTCTTGCCACCAGCAGTCTTACCAGCCTTACGACGCACTTTCTCGCCCTTGAACATAATACCTTTTCCTTTGTAAGGCTCTGGCTTACGAAAACCGCGAATCTTAGCGCAGACTTGGCCAAGCAGTTCCTTATCGATGCCTTCAAGGCGGATCAGCGGTGGCTGACCTTTTTCCATAGCCGTCGTCAACTTGATCTCGGAGGGGATATAGAATATGATCGGGTGCGAATAGCCAACCGTAAGGGTTAGCATATTGCCTTGGCTTTCCACGCGATACCCCACCCCGATGACCTCCATCTGGCGGACATAGCCTTCGCTAACACCAACCACCAAGTTGTTGATCAAGGCGCGGTACAGGCCATGCAATGCTTTGTGGCGTTTCTGCTCGGTCGGACGCTTGACGGTCAGCGTGCCGTCTTCCATCTCCACGATAATATCCGGGTCGATTTTCTGCGTGAGGGTGCCTTTCGGCCCCTTCACGGTGACCATGTTATCGGAGGCCACGGACACTTCCACTTTGGCCGGGAGAGCAATCGGCAATTTTCCAATGCGGGACATATCCTTTTCTCAGTTATGAGTTATGAGTTAATTTGGAGTTATGAGTTATGAGTTGTGAGTTGTGAGTTATTCAGGGGTACTTGGCACTGTTATATAACTCATAGCTTATAACTCATAACTTTTTTAGCAAATGTAACAAAGCAATTCGCCACCCACATTCAACTCACGGGCCTTCTTGTCGGTCATCACGCCTTTGGACGTAGAGACGATCATAGTACCCAATCCGTTGATGATACGCGGGATATCGCTGGACCCGGAAAATTTACGCAGGCCTGGACGGCTGACGCGCACGAGTTCGCGGATAACTGGCTGTTTGGTAGTCGCATCGTACTTCAGCGCGATTTTGATGACGCCCTGTTTGTTTTCGGCAGTTTTGTCCTCGAACGTATATTTGAGAATGTATCCCTGATCGTACAAGATCTCAGTAATGGACTTCTTGATGCGGGAAGCCGGGATCTCAAGAATACGATGGCCCGCCAACTGTGCGTTGCGGATGCGGGTCAAATAGTCTGCTATCGGATCAGTGACTTGCATTGTATGCGAAAAAGTTAATAATTAATAATTGTTGGTGGTTAAGTGGCAAAGTTCAACGGTTAAAGTACTTGTCAAACCCACTAACCAGGAACGGATAAACCAATAACCAACTTACCAAGACGCTTTGGTGATGCCCGGAATCTTGCCGTATAAGGCCATTTCGCGGAACTTCACCCGACACAGGCCGAACTTGCGCATATAGCCTTTTGGTCGGCCGGTCAACAAGCAACGATTGTGTAATCGAATCGGGTTGGCGTTGCGCGGGAGTCTATCCAGTGCATCATAGTCGCCAGCCTCTTTCAGCTTCTTGCGCAGATCGGCGTATTTGGCAACGATGCGCCGACGTTTATTTTCACGGGCAATGACAGATTTCTTAGCCATTTTTTGCTATGATTTTTTTTGACTGTTGGATTTTTGGACTTTGGACTTTGGACTTGATCACAGAAAAATTGGAGGATCTACCTTTCTAAGGTCTAAAGTCTAATGTCTATCAGTCTAATGTCCAATAGTTTATTTATTTCTTGACGAATGGCATTCCTATTTCCTTCAGCAGGGCGTAGGCCTCGGCATCGGTATTGGCAGAGGTGACGAAGGTGATGTCCATCCCCATGATCTTGCTCACTTTATCGATGTCGATCTCCGGGAAGATAATTTGCTCAGTAACGCCCATCGTGAAGTTGCCCCGACCATCGAACGACTTATCGTTGATGCCCCGGAAGTCGCGCACGCGCGGCATGGCAATGGAGATAAAACGGTCCAGAAACTCGTACATCCGCTCGCCACGTAGTGTGACCCGCACCCCGATCGGCATACCCTCGCGGAGCTTGAAGTTGGACACCGACGTACGGGCTTTAGTCGAGACGGCTTTCTGGCCGACGATCGTGGTCAGTTCATTGGCCGCCGTGTCGATCATTTTCTTGTCGCCGGTCGCATCGCCAATACCTTGATTGATGCAGACTTTCTGCAAGCGCGGCACCTGCATGATGGAAGAGTAGTTGAACTGCTGCATGAGCGCAGGGACTACTTCCTCCTGGTATTTTGTCTTGAGACGAGGTGTATATTTCATCACTAAATGGTATTGCCGGATTTGATAGAATAGCGAACCTTCACACCGTCTTCCACGCGGTATCCAGTGCGGGTAGCACCTCCACTGGTCGGATCAATCAGCGAAAGGTTAGAAATATGGATACTGGCCTCCATGTCCTGGATGCCGCCTTCTTCATTCTGCGTCGCTTTCACGTGCTTCTTCGCCATGTTTATGCCTTCCACGATCGCCCGGTTTTTGTCGGGGAATACCCGGGTGACTTCACCCGTTTTGCCCTTGTCGTCGCCAGAGATCACGATCACTTTGTCCCCTTTACGGATACTCAGTTTGGGCGCAAAGCGCTTTGATTTATGTTTCGTAGCCATTTTTATAATGTGCTAATGTGTTTTGGTTTATGAGGGTTAATGAAGGTTTACAATGGTTTATCATCAACCTTTATCAACCTTTACAAACCCTTATCAACTTTATTTAAAGTACTTCCGGGGCCAGCGACACGATCCGCATATAATCCTTATCGCGCAGTTCGCGGGCCACGGGGCCAAAGATGCGCGTGCCACGCGGCTCATCGGAGGCGTTCAGCAGCACCACCGCGTTGTCGTCGAAGCGGATATAGGAGCCGTCCTTGCGGCGGATCTCTTTGCTGGTGCGGACGATCACGGCCTTGCTGACCGTGCCTTTCTTCACTCCACCTGGCGAGGCATCCTTCACCGTTACCACGATCTTGTCGCCCACGCCAGCATACCGCTGACGGGTGTGGCCTAATACCCGGATGCAGAGTACTTGTTTCGCGCCGGAGTTATCGGCCACATTTAAACGAGATTCTTGCTGAATCATGACTTTCTATTTTATCGGTGGATGGTCGACGGTAGGTAGTCGACGGTTTGTCGTCCACTGTTAACCGTCCATCGTCTTCCGTATTTATTTTGCTCTTTCAATGATTTCGACCAGGCGCCAGCATTTGTTCTTGCTGAGCGGTCGGGTTTCCATAATGCGCACCAAGTCGCCCACCTTACAGGTGTTCTCTTCGTCGTGCGCAAAGAACTTCTTGGAACGCTTCACGAACTTGCCGTAAATCGGGTGGATCAACCGGCGCTCTACCTTGACCGAAATAGTCTTGTCCATTTTATTGGAGACCACAGTGCCGGTTTTCTGCTTGCGGAGGTTTCTTTCTATTGTTGCTGCTGCTTCCATCTCTATATAGAGGTAAAAATATGCTTGCGAATGGTGTTAGTTATGATTGGCGACGGCGACGGCTCCGCAATTTGGAACGCAGTTCCAGTTGCTCGGGGGTCATAGCGGCCAGTTCGCGGCGACGGGCTTCCGTGTGGATGCGGGCGATGTTGCGGCGCAGTTCCCGAAGTTCGAGTGGATTGGCCAAGCCTTTGACGGCATGATCGAACTTCATGATCTGATATTCGTTCGTCATGCTCGCCAATTCGGTTTGCATACCGGCCTCGGTCATCGCAGCAACGTCTAATTTTTCCTTTGCCATGGTTATTATGGTATTGACTGATGAAAAATTATCTTCCTTAGTTTAGTTTGACCTGAATTATTTCGCTTACTTCTATACCATCCACGATGCTTGTCAAAGTGTAAGTACCCAGCGGAACGCCCGCCAAAGATATGGTAAATCTATCGCTGACTTGTGTTGTCAGCAATCGAAAAAAAGAAGGTTGTTCACGATTTGTTTTTTAAAAAACTATAACAAAGGTTAATGACTTGAATTGGCCTAAATTGGGTTAAAAAACTTACAGACTTATCATCAACAAAGCCTGATGGTGGGAGTCTGAATTTACCACTTTCTTCCTTGTATCGAAACCATGTGTAAGAAGCCACTAAATGGCTCTCAATAGAAAGAGATATATTGTCAGTAACTTGGTATTTAAAACCTATCAGGAGGTTTACGTCAATATCAAATTGCTCAATTATGCGATTAAATAAAATAGAATCACTTTGAGGTAGTGGAAAAAAATCACTTTTCTGGCGAAAATAAGACCCAGATAAATCAACTCCATAGAAATAAGAATACTTACCTTTTTTTCTTCCCCATTCACGGCCTATGCCCAAAGTGGGTCGAATCACGAAAGTCGAATCAGTTGGCAAATTTGAAGAAACGACCTTTCGTTCTTTATATTCACTATCAAGTCCGAATCTAAATCGCCAAGCATTATAATGGCCAAATGATGTAGGTTTGGTGCGCCGCAAAAAAAGACTGGAAGCAGGTACATTATTTTTATTAATTAGCCAAAGCAGATCAACGCCTGCTTCCCAAGTAGGTGGTTGAATAACGGCACTATCTTTTTGAACAAAAGATTGTCCATCTACATCCTGCCTGATGAGGACAAGTAGCAGAATAAAGGCAAATACGCGGATAGACCTCAATTTAACTACCACAGTAAATTTTCAAAAGTTCAATAAGGCTACCCCTACCCCTCAAAATCGTAACGCGTAACGGTTTTACAAAGCACCGGCAACTTTTGGGCGGCCAAGCGCAGGGATTGGTAAGCCAGCTCTTCCGTAACGCCTTCGATCTCGAACATGATACGGCCGGGCTGCACCTCGATGATGTAGTGATCCACTGCACCTTTGCCTTTACCCATCCGCACTTCGGCCGGCTTAGACGTCATGGGCTTATCGGGAAAAATGCGAATCCACACTTTGCCTTCGCGTTTCATGTTCCGGGTCAGCGCGATACGGGCCGACTCGATCTGACGGCTCGTGATGCGGCTGAATTCCAGCGATTTCAGCGCAAACGAGCCGAAGGAAATGGAGCTGCCTTTATGGGCATACCCACGATTGCGCCCCTTTTGCTGTTTGCGATATTTTGTACGTTTTGGCTGTAACATCGAAAATACAATTTAAAAGCCTGTCAATCAGTATTTTATGTTTAACAGCTTGCCCTTTTTTATGAAAGGGGGCCGCAAATGTACGGCGCGCAACAAGATTATCAAAAAAAGAAACCCAAATGCTCCGTTAAGTAATGCCGTAATCTAAGTTTGTTGGAGGATACGAATATTTGAGTATTTGATTAAAAAACTTGACCATCACGTAATTGATCAAATACTCATATCTTCAAATACTCGAAAAAAAAATTTACAGTACTATCGGCGACCACCACCACCACCGCCACGGTTTCCACCGCCGCCAGTACCACCACCACTGCCGCCACCGCGATTGCCACCACCACCACTGCCGCCCCGGTTGCCACCGCCACCACTACCACCGCGATTACCGCCGCCACCACTGCCGCCCCGGTTGCCGCCTTCGCGATCACCGCCGCCGCCTTCGCGACGTTCTCCGCCCCCACCGCCACCGCGACGATCACCGCCACCGCGACGGTCTCCACCACGATCACCGCCTTCACGACGATCACCACCACCGCGACGCTCCCCGCCACGCTCGCCACCACCGCCTTCGCGACGATCACTGCCCGTGCCTTCGGCGGCTGCAAATGGAGTCAGTTCTCGCTTTTGCAACACTTCGCCCTTGAAAAGCCACACTTTGATTCCGATCTTGCCATATACCGTTTGGGCTTCCACCCAAGCATAGTCAATATCGGCCCGGAAAGTGTGGAGCGGCGTGCGCCCTTCTTTATATTCTTCGGTACGGGCTATTTCGGCTCCGCCCAGACGACCGCTCACGCGAATTTTGATGCCTTCTGCCCCGGCGCGCATGCTGCCCTGGATGGAGCCTTTGACCGCGCGACGGAAATTGATTCGCGCCTCAATCTGCTTGGCTACTTGTTCGCCGACAATGTTGGCGTCCAGTTCCGGCTTGCGAATCTCGAAGATGTTGATCTGGACTTCTTTGCCCGTCAGCACCTTCAGCTCTTCTTTGATCAGGTCCACTTCTTTACCGCCCTTGCCGATGATGATACCGGGACGACTGGTGTGGATGGTCACGGTCACCCGCTTCATCGAACGCTCGATAACAATCCGGCTGATACCGTTTTGCATCGGTTTGTTGCGGTCGCGCGGATCGGCGGTGGCCGTCTTTGGGCGGCGGATGCGCAAGTAATTGCGGATCTTTTCGTCCTCTACGACTTTTAGACCGTAGTCCTTGTCAGCGTACCAGTTAGAATCCCAACCGCGGATGATGCCTAAACGGTTACCAATCGGATTTGCTTTCTGACCCATTTATTTTGTGTATTGGTTATCGGTTATTAGTTATTGGTTATTGGAATTAGTGATCTGGCTATTAACCATTGACTATTAACCGATAACCAGTAACTGCTTACCTTTTTTTGTTATTCTTGTTCCAGTGCTTTGCGATTGGCCACAACCAGGGTAACGTGGTTGCGACGCTTGCGCACCCGGTAGGCACGGCCTTGTGGAGCGGGCAGGAAACGGTAGATGATGCTGCCCGGATCCACGAATGCCGTTTTGATGTACAGTTCGTAGTCGTCGGCAGCACCCAACTGGTCGGATTTCTGCTCCCAGTTATTGATGGCGGAAAGCACAAGTTTCTCCAGCCACATTGCCGCTTCTTTATTGGTGTATTTCAAGATACCCAGGGCATCCACCACTTTGCGGCCTCGAATGTTGTCCACTACGAGGCGCATCTTGCGCGGCGACATCGGACAGTTTCTCAGTTTTGCTACTGCTTCCATTATAAAAATAGACGTTGGACTGTTTGACTGTTTGACTTTGGACTACTTGATTTTGGAGCAATTGACTTTGGATTAAAACTCCATTCTTCGAGTCTAATGTCCAACGTATAAGCTCCAATTATCCATAGTCAAAATTATTTCTTGGTACCCCCGTGGCCCCGGAAATTCCGGGTCGGGGAAAATTCGCCGAGTTTGTGACCAACCATGTTCTCCGTCACGAAGACAGGTACAAAGGTCTTGCCGTTGTGCACCGCAATGGTCTCCCCAACCATGTCGGGGATAATCATCGAGGCACGGCTCCACGTTTTGATCACCGACTTGCGGTTGCTCTGTTTGGACTTAACGACCTTTTCCATCAACGTGAATTGTACGTAAGGCCCTTTTTTAAGTGAACGCGGCATAAGCTAATTATGAAGTATGAATTATGAATTAGAAACCCGCTGGGGATTCCGAATTGTTTATTTGTTGCCAGTCTTGCGGCGGCTGATAATGAGCGCATTGGAAGCCTTCGTCCGGCTGCGGGTCTTGGCTCCTTTGGCCTTGAGGCCCTTGCGGGTCCGTGGGTGTCCACCGGAAGCACGACCTTCGCCACCACCCATCGGGTGATCGACCGGGTTCATCACCACGGGGCGGGTGCGCGGACGCCAACCTTTCCAGCGGTTACGACCGGCCTTACCCATCACTTCGAGGTTGTGGTCGGGGTTGCTGACGATGCCAATAGTCGCACGGCAGGTCAACAGAATGCGCCGGACTTCGCCGGAGGGCATTTTGATGGATGCATAGCGTTCCTCCCGGCCCATCATCTGGGCACTGTTCCCCGCACTCCGCACCAACACCCCACCTTGGCCCGGGTGCATCTCGATATTGTGGATAAAAGCCCCCAATGGCACTTCCGACAAAAACATACAGTTGCCGACTTCTGGGGCAACTCCACGCC
>JAYUXG010000295.1:0-1617 GCA_043753125.1 Saprospirales bacterium
ATTCTCGATCTTCCAGCGTCCCCGCCCGCATTTGACGGTCATCAGCGCGTTCTTTGAGGTTGTTTTCAGGTTGGTCACCCACGAGAAAGTGATGGTCAAGCCGCTGTTTCGCGTCACTTTGACCACCATAAAGTTGACGCGCCCATCCCCGGCTGAAGCGTTCAGTGGCAGGTTGTTGCACTATTGGATGGCTCAGGTGCTCGTCGCGCTCATGCGCACTGTGGTGTTGGTAGGTATGTTTGTTGCGCTCGTCCTCCAAATGCTCGAACAGCACTCCACCGATGAGCTAATCAACCAATCACTCAACCAATAATCTAATTCCCCCGCTGCCGTACCCACGCCTGGAACCGCCCGGCATTTACTAAATGTGCCGCATAGGTGACGGCGTAGGCATGGGTGCCGGAGTCGTCGGGCTTGGCGCAGAAATAAACATAATCGTGTTGCTGGGGATTGATGACGGCTTCCAGACTGGAGATGGAAGCCATAGTGATCGGGCCAGGTGGCAACCCTTTATAGACGTAAGTGTTGTAGGGAGAATCGAAAGTGGTGTGGTACTCCGTGACCCGATGGACGGCAAAGTCACGCGTGGCAAACACGGAGGTGGGGTCGGCCTGCAGGCGCATCCCGATCTTTAGCCGATTGAGATACACGCCGGCGATGATTGGTCTTTCAGCCACGGCATTGGTCTCACGTTCTACGATGGAGGCCAAGGTATAGGCTTCCATCTCGTTGAGGCCCAAAGTTTTGATCTTGGCCTGGCGGTCGTTTTTGGCCCAAAAGGCATCATGTTCTTTTATCATTTTCCGCACAAAGCCCTTGGCATCGGTGTTCCAGTACATTTCGTAGGTGTTGGGGATGAAAATGGACATCAGCGTCTCCGGCCGGTAGCCAATCTCCGCCAAGAACACCGAATCGCGGAAGGTAGAGAGCAGTGCCAGAGAGTCCGCTTCAATGAAGTGGGACACCTTGCCAGCTACATCTTCCGGCAGCCGTTCGTTGTTGAGCACCACCTTTACCGGGGCTTGCTTGCCCAGCCGGAGGTGGCCAATCAGATCGCGGTTGCTCCAGCCGGGCTGTATTTCGTAGCGGCCAGCCTTCATCGTGTCGCGCTTGTATTTCATCTGTTGCGCCAGCCAACGAAAGCTCGCCTCGTCTTCGATAAAATGACCATTTTTCAAGAGGTCCACTATTTCATCGAAACTGGAACCGGTAGGGATGAGCAGATAGGATTTCTCCATGCCCTTCGGCACTCCGGAGAAGTAAATGGCTTTTAGAGGTTGCCAGGCAAAGTAGGCACCAACAGCAAGCAGCAGGAGTAAAACCAGACCGATTGGGCCGCGCTTGGAGGATTTTTTTGATTGCATAGTAGAAGGCAAAGGGCAAATGAGCGATAAGCAAAGGGCAATAGCAACGAGGCAAAAAGGCAAAAACCAATGGGCAAAAAGGCAAAACAACGTAATATTTACGGTTTAGCGTCTTTGCCCATTACTATTTTGCCTTTTTATCTTATTTAATATTGCTCTGAATCGTTCGGGAAATTCCTGGCCTTCACGTCGGCAATGTAGTGCTTGGTGGCCTCGCCCACGGCGTCGAATAGCTCGAGGTAACGGCGCAAAA